>JAZULI010000182.1:0-1548 GCA_045603025.1 Bacilli bacterium | reverse complement strand
ATAAACTACACATTATTAGAACCAAATATTATAAATAAATATTTAGCAACAAATCTAACAGGAGTACCAGCAAACACATCATTTAAAGATCAAAAATTATACAATTGTGTAGTAGATGCATATAATAAACAGAATATAACCTCAGTAGCATACACAGAATCATTAACAGATGAACAATTACAAACAATAACATATTTAACTTGCAACAGAAAGAACATATCGGATGCATCAGGAATAGAAAAACTAACATCAATTACATATCTAGAAATGCAAGGGAATCAATTTACAAGTATAAATTTAAGTAATAATTCAAATCTAACAAACCTTGATTTAGGTTCAAATCAACTAAGTAGTATCGATTTAAGTCACACTCCAAACCTAATAAAACTTGATTTAGATCGTAATCAACTAAGCAGTATCGATTTAAGCCATACCTCAAACTTAGAAAAAATAGATTTATCATTTAATCAACTAAGCAGCATCGATTTAAGTTCAATTCCAAATCTAGAATACCTTTATTTATCTGATAATCAACTAAACAGTATCGATTTAAGTCATACCCCAAACTTAATAGAACTTCGTTTGAGAGTTAATCAAATAAGCAATATTAATTTAAGTGATACGCCAAATCTAACAAACCTTGATTTATATATAAATAAAATAGATAATATTGATTTAAGTCCAGTACCAAACCTAACAAAACTTAATTTAAATTCAAATCAACTAAGTAGTATAGATTTAAGCCCAGTCCCAAACCTAACAGAACTTTATTTAGATCGTAATCAACTAAGCAGTATCGATTTAAGTCCAGTGCCAAACCTAACAATTCTTTCTTTTAGAAAAAATCAAATAAGTAGTATCGATTTAAGTCCAGTCCCAAATCTAAAAAATCTATTTTTATCAGACTATCAACTAAGTAGCATCGATTTAAGTCCAGTACCGAACCTAACAGATCTTGAATTGATTAATTTAGGTTTAAAAAACATTGGTTTAAGTCATATGCAAAATCTAACGAGACTTAGTTTGAAAGAAAATCAATTATCAAGTATCGATTTAAGCCCAGTCTCAAAACTAACGGAACTGGATTTAAATAACAATCAACTAAGTAGTATAAATTTAAGCTCAGTACCAAACCTAACAAACCTTTATTTGAATAACAATCAATTTAGTAGCATCGATCTAAGTCATACTTCGAACTTAACAATTCTTTCTTTAAACTCTAATCAACTAAGCAGTATAGATTTAAGTTCAATTCCAAATCTAGAATACCTTTATTTATCTAATAATCAACTAAAAAGTATTGATTTAAGTCATACTTCAAACTTAACAACTCTTGAATTAAATTATAATCAACTAAACAGTGTCGATTTAAGTAATTTGACAAAAATAAATACTTGTTTCATTAATTACAATCCATATAAAATAAACAAATATGTGTATGTAGGAGGAGAAACACTAATAGATAACCCAGTGAAATTACCATCACAAATAACATGGTCAGACTCAACATATACAAGTGCAGACGAAACAATCGCCATAATTAATAAT
>JAZULI010000181.1:0-3609 GCA_045603025.1 Bacilli bacterium | reverse complement strand
ATTATATGATTTTAAATTTATTGTTTTATACTCCATTACTACACCATCTTTTTCCTTTCTTAATTTATTATAATTGGTATTATTATCCTTTGCATTTTTAATTATTATATACTATGCTAATTTATTAAATTAATAAAAAAGTAATAGTTAAAACACTACTACTTACAATAACCTTCCCCTCGTTTTTCACCTTCAACATATTCCTGACCAACTAAACTACAATTTGTTTTAGTCATCGCATCTTTTAAATATCCACCAAACACGTTTACCAACCCTATAATTACAACCGAAATTAAGGCAATAATCAAAACATATTCGACCAACGCTTGTCCTTTTTTATTCACCTTATCACCTCTAAATTTAGTGTATAAAAAAAATTGAACTTTGTCAATTGTTTTTTACTGTTATAAGTTCCTCCGCTACTTCTTCTAAAGCCTTCCCAATATTCTTATGTGATTTATATTTTTTTTGAGGCATTTGCAAATATTGATCTTTTTTAATTTCACGACTTCTTTTTGCTGCTACATGAACTAATATATACTTCGAATCAATAATGTTAAGAAGTTTATCTATTGATGGATATATCATCTTTTCACGCTCCCTCTATTATAAGAATAAACTTTACAAAAAAAATATGCAACTATTTTGTCAAAATTAGACAACAAATTGCATACTTTACATTATTCATTTACAACAACACCAATGTATGGTAAATTACGATATTTTTCATTATAATCAAGACCATAACCGATAACAAATAAATCTGGAATTTCAAATCCTACATAGTCAGCGTCAATATCTTCGGTTCTTCGTGATTTTTTATCTAATAAAACACAACTTCTAACTGATTTAGCCCCTAAACTATTAATATATTCAACTAAATACTTCATTGTTCTTCCGGTATCAATAATATCTTCAACAATTAATATATGTTTTCCTTTAATATTTTCTTCTTTTAACGCAATTTTTAAATTAATTTGACCAGTACTATTTTCTCCTTCATAACTAGACACTCTTAAAAAATCAATTCGAGCATCTCCTTTAAATTTTTTGGCTAAATCAACTGTAAAGAAAATCGCTCCTTTTAATACTGATACAAAAACAACTTCTTCATCGCCATAAATTTTATATAATTCATCTGCTAATTCACCAATACGATTCATAAGGGCATTTTCATCATATAAAACATTAATTTTTTCCATACTACCTCCACAACAATATAGTAATTATATACCAAAAACAAAGGTTTTAAAATAGTAAAAATTAAAAATTTCACAAAAATTACACAATATTATCATATTATGAACATAATTACCATTTATAATGTTATTAATGAGGAATTATAATACATTAACCACTTCTAACCTCTTTACGTATTCCTAGTAAAGTATTCTTTCTTAATTGAATAATTCCTCTAGCAAGGTTTTCCTTGCTTTTTTATTATAAAAAAATTACCAATTGGTAATCTTTTTTTAAAACTATCTAAAATTGCAGCATGAACCTTCTGATACATTACTTACTACATTTTCTTCACAGCAAGAATATTCTGGACGGTATGTATGACGATAAACATGATGATTAACAATTCTTGTTCTAATTGGACAAACATGTGGTACTTCATGCATAATTGTTCTATTTACAACGCGTTCTTGCATTTGTTCAACAATTGGATTATTACATCCTCCACTCATGGTATTTCCCATTGTGTTATTTACATTGTAATTATAATCAATATTGTTTTCCATATTATCAGCATAGAAATTGTTGTTTACATCAAAGTCTCTTTCGTAACATCTTTCTTGAAACATAAAAACCTCCTATCTAATTTATAATATGAGGTTTTTCTTTTTTATTAAATTATATTTACCTAATTCTTAATACGATTAATACATTCTATAAGAGTAATTGTCTCTTGATTGCCATCTATCATATTTTTTAAAGACACTAAATTATTCTTTTCTTCATCTTCACCTAAAATAATTACATAAGGCACATTAATCCTACTAGCATATTTAAATTTTTGTTTCATACCTTTTTCAAGATAACAAATTGATGCTTTTATATCATTATTACGTAATTCTTTAGTAACCTTAAGAGTATAACTTAAATCATCATTCATCGGAATAACTAAAACATCACTTACTGAAACATTATCAGTTTTAATAATACCTGCATCTAACAATTGATCAAATAATCTTGTTAAGCCAATTGAAATCCCTACTCCAGGTAATTTTTTATCCGTATAATATTCCGCTAAATTATCATATCTTCCACCAGAACAAATACTACCAATGTTTGGATAATCCACTAAATTAGTCTCATAAACTGTTCCAGTATAATAATCAAGTCCCCGAGCAATAGTTAAATCAATTTTAAAACTATCATTTGGAATCATTTCATTTAAATAATTAATAACTTTTTCCAATTCACTAAGACCAATTTGATAAGTTTCATTAGAAATATTTAATTCTTTTAATTTAGTAAGTTTTTCTAAATTAGTCCCATCAATTAACATAAAATCAATTAAATAATTAACCTTATCTTCTTTAATACCTAATTCCACTAATTCTCTAACTACCACTTCCTTACCAATTTTATCAATTTTATCAATAATTCTTAAACAATCAGCTTTCGAAGTTATTTCTAAATATTCAAATAAACCATTTAATACTTTACGATTATTAAGACGAATAATAAACTTTCCAAAATTAAGTTTTTTAAATATTTCATAAATAATTGTTGGTAATTCAGCATCAACATTAATTGATAAACTCTCTTCCCCTATTACATCTATATCACATTGATAAAATTCTCTAAATCTTCCTTTTTGTGGACGTTCTCCACGAAATACCTTACCAATTTGATATCTTTTAAAAGGAAAAATTAATTCATTATAACGTTTAGCAACATATTTAGCTAGTGGTACTGTTAAATCAAATCGAAGTGATAAATCATTATCTCCTTTATTAAAACGATAAATTTGTTTTTCTGTTTCTCCTCCTGCTTTTGCAAGTAATACTTCACTTAATTCCACAATTGGTGTATCAAGTGGTAAAAAGCCATATTTCTTATATACTTCTTCTATTGTATTTTTAATTTGATTAAATAATATTTGCTCATTTGGCATCAATTCCATAAATCCTTGTAAAGTTTTTGGTTCTACTTTTTTCATAAATCCTCCATATTTTATATTTTTTAAGAAAAAAAGACTATACCTACATAGTCTTTATATAGGCAAAAAGCCTGTGCAATAATCTTACACAAACTTAAAAAGCATAATGATGATGGACTAATATTTTATTTTTCATAAATTCCTCCACAACATACTATTATTATACAAAATATTGACAAATTGTCAAATGGGATATAAACTTTATTGATAAAATTTTTGTAGTGTTACAATTAATGTGACACCTATCATATATATAACAAAAAAAGCCAATAAAATATTAATTGCAATAAATGATTTTATTGAATGAACTTTTTACTATGAATCATATATCACAAAACATTAGATATTACTCACGTTATTTAAATATAAAATTTTATACCACTAAATTGTATAAAGGTCGTTATCCGATTTTCTTAGTTTGTAGAAGATATAAAATA
>JAZULI010000180.1:0-3735 GCA_045603025.1 Bacilli bacterium | reverse complement strand
AAATAAATAGCTAATAAAGTAAAAGGAATGTTACTAAAGAATAAAATATATTTTAATAGTTCAACATTTCCAATTAAGCCTATGATTAAAGGAATTATATAACCACTAATTCGTAATATTCCTAAAACCATTTCTAATATTAAATGAAATTCTTCTTTATTAAATTTAATTAATAAATCATTAGTTTTATTAGCAATAATAGTATCCGCTAATAAACTTATTATAGTAACGCCAATAGCATAAACAACTAGATAAATAATAAAAGCATAATTACTAGGATTAATACCTAAAATAGTTAACATTACTGTAAGTATAACTAAAGTAATCATTATTAAAGGACGATAATAAGTCTTTTTTATTTTAGTTGCATCCATTATACAAGATAAAAATGTTAATAAACCCAAAATACTATTTAGTGAACCAATCATTAAATTTGATTCAAAATATAATATTTTATAAATAGTCATAACGACCGTAATAACGCCACTAGTTATTGTAAATCCTTTAAAAAATTGAATTAATAATACCTCTCTAACTATCTTGTTTTCAATTATTTTTTAAAAATTACCAAGCATTATTAATGGAATTATTTCCCTTTTCTTCTTTAACGTAAAATGATAAAATAAACATAATAATCATTAAAATGAATACTACTTTTCCAATTGTTATATAACTATTTTATCATAAATACCTAAAATAATCCATCAATTTTACCACTAGCATTGATTTTCATTTTTAAATAACTGGGTTTTTTCGATAATCCAGGCATCGTCATAATACTACCCATTAAAACAACAATAAATCCTGCTCCATGTGATATTCTAATATCCGTTACCCTCATAGAAAAATCTCGAGGAGCACCTAAAACTTTTTGATCATCAGTAAGAGAATATTGAGTTTTCGCAATACAAACTGGTAAATTACTATAACCATCACGATTATATAATTCGATCTTTTCTTTAGCTATTTCACTAAATTCCACATCTTTTGCGCGATATATTTCTTTAGCTACCTTTTTAATCTTATCAACAATACCTAATTCATAATTATATAATGGTTGATAATCAACTTTGTTTTCACATAATTTAACAATCTTTTTCGCTAAATCAACAGCTCCACTACTACCATCTAAGAAACTAGTACATAAACTAAATTCACAGCCTAATTTTTGACAAAAATCTTTAACATAGTTTATTTCATTTTCGGTATCATAAGTAAATTTATTTAAACATACAACAATATTTTTTGTATATTTTTGCATATTTTCAATATGCGTTTGTAAGTTTAAAATACCTTTTTTTAATGCCTCTAAATTTTCTTCATTAACTAAATCTTTTGATACTCCGCCATTATATTTCATACTACGAATCGTTGCATTAATAACAATGGCATTAGGTTTAATTCCGGCGATAGGACACTTGATATCTAAAAACTTTTCCGCTCCTAAATCCGCTCCAAAACCTGCTTCAGTTACGACATAATCGCTTAATTTTAATCCTAGTTTAGTAGCAATAATACTATTACATCCATGAGCAATATTAGCAAATGGCCCACCGTGAATTAAAACCGGATTATGTTCTAGTGTTTGAACTAAATTAGGTTTTATCGCATCTTTTAATAAAAGTGTTAGAGCATCAACACAATGAAGTTGTTTAGCATAAACTGGTTTTCCTTTTACATTATAACCAATTAAAATATTACCAATTCTTCTTTTTAAATCCATTAAATTTTCAGATAAGCATAAAATAGCCATTATTTCACTAGCAACAGTTATATTATATTTATCATTTCTCTCTAATCCTTTATTATCATATTTTAATGTAACATTTCGAAGTGCACGATCATTTAAATCAACGCAACGTTGAAAGGTAATCTTTGATAAATCTAATTTTAATTCATTACCTTGATAAATATGATTATCAATAATCGCACATAATAAATTATTACATGTTTCAATTGCATGCAAGTCCCCTGTAAAATGCAAATTAATTTCATCCATCGGAACTACTTGGGAATATCCACCACCTGTTGCGCCACCTTTAATTCCAAATACTGGTCCTAATGATGGCTCTCTTAGAACCGCTAAGCTATTATAACCTAAACGACACATTGCATCATGAATACCAATACTCATCGTTGTTTTACCTTCACCAAATGGTGTTGGATTAGTACTTGTTACTAAAATTAATTTACCATTTTCTTTATCTTTTAATTTCTTATTAATATCTAAATTAATTTTCGCTTTACTTTTGCCAAAACACTCTAAATAACGACTAGAAATACCGATTTTTTTGGCAACTTTTTTAATATCTTCTAATTTACAACTTCTACTAATTTCAATATCACTCTTCATTTTAACCTCACATAATTTAATTATATACTAAAAAAAAATGTATTTCTACATTTATACATTAATTTATTAGGAATAATAAATTTAAATACTTATAAAAAAATTAGAGAAATAACTCTAATTTTAAATATTATATTTTAACTCTCAACTACTTTACTTTCTATTGAAATTCGTTCAACAATTGTTAAAGCAACAACTAAACACATCGTAAAACTACCACCATATGATAAGAATGGTAATGGAACACCAGTTAAAGGAATAAGTCCCATAATACCTCCTAAATTAATAACTATGTGTAATAGGATATACCAAAATATTCCATAACACATTAATTTACAAGCATCGTTTTTAGCCATTTTTCCAATAATAAATATTCTCCATAAAACAATAAAAAATAAAATCAAAATTACAATACCACCAACAAGACCTAACTCTTCTATTACAATAGCAAAAATAAAATCGGTATATGCTTCTGGTAAATATAAGTATTTTTGGGTACTATTTCCTAAACCTTTTCCTAATAATCCCCCATTATTTATAGCAATATATCCATTACATACTTGACTACCTGAATCTAAGATTTTCTCTTCACTACAAGGATTAAAATAATCAAATCTTTCTAATTGACGATCAAAAAATACCTGTACACCATTATTCATTAATAATACTAATATTATTATCCCTATCCCTAAAACAGATAAGAAGACATTTCTTTTTACTTTCTTCGTAATAGGTAAAGCCGTAAACATAAAAAAAACAATCGCTAAATAAATACATGTAGTTCCTAAATCTGGTTGAAGCATAATTAAAACCGCAATTAAACCAGCAATTCCAAGTAACAACATAAATGTTTTAAATTTAGTTTCATTTTTCCCTATCGCATAATTTGATGCAAACCATACTATAGTAACTATTTTAGCAAATTCACTAGGTTGAATAGTTACTCCATTAATAACCTCAATCCAACTTCTAGCCTGATTAACTAATGTACCATAAATTAAAACAATGATTAATAAAATTATAACAACAATTATCGCAAACCAACTAATATAACTATAGGCTTTAGTAGGAAATTTAATAATAAAGAAAGCTAAAAAACCACTAAAAGTCAAAAATATTAGTTGCCTTAAAAAGAAAGCATATGGTGCTCGATCAAACTTCATATAACTAGCAACATTACTAGAAGAAAAAATCATTATTAAACCAATTACAAATAAGATAACCGAAGTAATTAGCAAAATTTTATCCATTTTTCTTAAATTAGATGACTTCAATTTCTTCCTCCTGTTTTTTAGAATTATTCTTTTTTTTCTTCTTTGGTTTATTTCCTTTTATTTGTAGAATTAGAAGAATAATTATTATAATTACTAAAACAACAATTAAAA
>JAZULI010000179.1:0-4683 GCA_045603025.1 Bacilli bacterium | reverse complement strand
CCGTCATCATTCACGCGGCATTGCTCGTTCAGGGTTTCCCCCATTGACGAATATTCCTAACTGCTGTCTCCCGTAGGAGTTTGGGCCGTGTCTCAGTCCCAATGTGGCCGATCAACCTCTCAGTTCGGCTACGCATCGTTGCCTTGGTAGGCCATTACCCCACCAACTAGCTAATGCGCCGCAGGCTCATCTTCAAGTGAAGCTTTAAAGGCTCCTTTTACTATAGAACAACGTATCATTCTACATATCATCCGGTATTAGCAATCGTTTCCAATTGTTATCCCAGTCTCGAAGGCAGATAACCCACGTGTTACTCACCCTTGCGCCACTAAGTGGAAATCCTTATCTACTTTGTGCAAGCACTCCGCTTCAAAGGGCCACTTCGTACGACTTGCATGTCTTAGGCATGCCGCCAGCGTTCATCCTGAGCCAGGATCAAACTCTCAAAAAATATTTAAAGTTTTTTATTTTATAGTTTATAAATCCTAGCTACAAAAAATTGACGTTTTGCTCAGTTTTCAAAGATCATTTCTGCATCTGCATCAGTAAAGATGCATAAGTAATATACCAAATTTCCAAAACCTTGTCAACAACTTTTTTAAGTTTTTTTCAAAGTTTTTTTTACTTCATTAAGAAGTTATTGGTGTTGCTCTTTCAAAGACACAACGCAATCAATAATATCATAATCATTTTATTAAGTCAACACTTTTTTCGACTTTTTTCAAATTATTTTTTTATTAATTTTTGAATGCCTTCCGCTTTCAAAGTCAACAGTCATTATATTACCAAATTGATTTATTTTTGTCAACAACAATTTAAAGATTTTTTTAATATTTTTTTTAGAAAAAACTTCCTTTTTGCAAGTGACCAAATTAATATAACATTTAGAATTTGCCATTTCAATTAGATTTACATTTTTTGACATAATTAAGTTTTTTCGACTTGTTTTTATTATGTTTTTGAAGAATTTAACATTTATTATTTCCATAATATGTTTTTATTTATCAGTATTTATCCTACATAACAAACATTTACATATTAATAATAATTATCACTTATTTATCCTTATTATATATATACAAACCTATCTAATCTAAATATTACTTTATATCTTATTCTAAATAATAAAAAAAATTACTCTTTATAAGTAATTTCTTTTGTTAATTCATTATACTTCTTATAATACTCATTGATAACTTGGTGAGAAAAAGGATTTTCTTTATCTCTCACAATATTAATTAATTTAGATAAATCATTTTTTAAAATCTCATCTATCTCATTTGGATAATGCATTTTATTTTTGTGATACTTATATTCACCACGATCTAATATTTTAAATGCTCCATCCGGAAAGACTCTTAAATCTAAATCATAATCAATGTACTTAATTGTTTTATCCTCAATAACAAATGGACTAGCCATATTACAATAATAATAAATTCCATCATGTTTTAATTGACCAATAACATTGTACCAATCATTTTTATAAAAAAACAATATTGCCGGCTCTCTCGTTCTCCAAGTTCTGCCATCAGACTCAACTACTTTTGTCCGTTCATTACCAAAAACTAAATAATCATCATTAATTTCTAATAAGACTGCTTCATCCCAAGATCTATGAATATTACCATCATGCTTATAGCTATGTATAACAAACTTGTCACCTATATGGTAATCATACATATTCTCACATCTCCAAGGTAATACTATCATAAAATAATTAATATTTCAAGGAAAGGACAAAATTTTCTCATATTTCTTCTGTTTCAAAACTATTTTACTTATTTTTATTAAACCAATACATATATATAAACATACCAAATACAGCAACAATTGTTGCAATCAAACTATATATTAAACCATTATTATTCACATTATTATCACTGCTATTTTCTTTTTTAAAAGAGTTTAATTCTACCTTATCAGTCATATCTTTATTAACTACTTCGTATAACGAATCGGTATTTAATGATGTTGAATATCCTTCTTCAAGATATGATGATGGATTAGTTGTATAAGTTCCACCTTTAATAAAACCTTGATGCGTTCCATTAAAACTATCTGACATTTTCAAAACAGGATAACCACTTTTAGAAAGATATGTTCCACCCGATAATAAAATATCCTTAATTTTAGTCGAAGCACCATTTACAGTATATTCATAGATAGCATAACTATTATTACTTCTAATTGTACCATCACTTATATCCAAACTTATATTTCCATAATAAGAATTATTTGATTCTATTTGTATACCAGCACCTGATGGATTAATACCATCATTATTTCCAGATGTTGGAGTTTTATCTTCACCAGTTCCATAAATAGTTCCATCTAAAATTTTAAAACTACCAGATTTTATTCCAAGACCTGCTTCCACACCTTCAATATAAGCACCATTTATATAATAGTTAGCATTCCCTGCAGAATAAACACCAACGCCAGTTGAAGTAATAACCGCTGTTTCATTTAAATTAACTATCGGGGCATTTTCGGAATGAGCAATATATCCATTAACATAAATACCAGCACCAGAACCTCCAGAAGTATCATCTAAAGCATTTATCTTTCCGTTCATATTTACTAAAACACCATATGATTTTTTATTCTCATGATCAACAAGGATACCCGACCAACCTTCTAATTTAACATCTTTAGAAATACTAACTGTAGAATAATCAACATCATTTGGATCACTACTACCTATCATAACAATAGCTCCATAATACGGACTAATTTCTTTAACTGTCCCTTTACCAGTTATATTTAAACTTCCACCTTGAACTAAAAATACCTTTTCTTTGGCACTAATATTATGATTATTTAAATTTATATTTACATTCTTGTTTATTTCGATTGTTTCATCTAAAGAAATATCACTAACTATAGTAATAACATCATTAGAAGACGCATTCTTAATAGCATCTTGTAATGTATCATAATAATTATTTCCGATACGCGCTAAAACTGTACTATCCGCATTAACTTCTAATTTAGTAATAAAAACTAAACTTATAACTAAAAAAAACATTAAAAAAATTTTTTTCATATATCTAAACATCCTTTTCAAAATAATTCTATTCAAGATTTTTTAGATTAGAATAAGAAACATAATAATCTTATTTATTATCGCTATTAATTAAAAAAACGATATTTTCATACCATTTTTCTAAATAATATCACCAGTTATTATTCCTTTAAACATATTCCAAAATAAATTTAAGAAGCTAGTTTTATTAATATCACGATCACTTACAATGTTTACTTCTTTAACAATTTCATTACCATCTTTTATTAAAAGTTTTCCAATACTTTCACCTTTTTTAATTGGAAGATGAAAATCATTTAATTTGATTTCACTATTATATTCTTTATCAAGTTCTCCTGTCTTTTTTAAAATGGTAACATCTTCATTAACAACAATATTTATTTTATCACTATCAGCCTTATCAAAATATGTTTCCCCTACTACTTCACCTTTTTGTTTTATAGTTGTTACTTCATATAAATTAAAACCATAATCAAGTAATTCCGCAACTTCTTTATTTCGTACTTTTCCTTCTTTTTCACCTAAGACAATTGCTAAAAGTCGCATATTATTCCTTTTAGCAGTAACCGCCATACAATAACCAGCATCATCAGTCATTCCGGTTTTTAATCCATCCGCACCATTATAAGTTTTAATAAGTTTATTTGTATTAACTAACCAGAATTTATTTTCACTATCTTTTCTTAAATAATCTTCATAATTAGTTGTAAACTTAAAAACATCTTCATATTTCATTAATTCTCTAGCAATAACACTTAAATCATAAGCACTAGAATAATGACCTTTTTCATCTAAACCAGTACAATTAACAAAATTCGTATTTTTAAGATTTAATTCTTTAGCTTTTTGATTCATTAATTCAACAAATGCCTCTTCTGTTCCTGAAACCTTCTCGGCCATTGCAACTATTCCATCATTAGCACTAGCCATAATGATTCCTTTTAATAATTCTTCCACGGTCATTACTTCACCAGTTTCAAGCCATATTTGACTACCACCCATTCCACTAGCATTAGCCGATGCTGTTACTTTATCAGTATAATTTAAAGAACCATTTTCAATACGTTCAAATATTAAAATTAACCCCATCATTTTCGTAAGAGATGCAATACTAACTTGTTCATCCTTATTTTTTTCATATATTATTTTACCAGTACTAACTTCTATTAATAAAGCATTCTTGGCATTTGGTGCAATATTATCATTTGCCAATACTTTTATTGGTAACAGACATATTATTAATAACCATCCAACTATTCTTTTCATAAACACCTCAATAAATTTGTATGATATGAAATAATTTTTAGAATATCTTTACAATATTTTTATAAACAAAAAGTAGAGAAATAAATTATTCTCTACTTTTAACCATATCTATATCTTAGTAGTTTTGGTTGTTACTATAACTTCCACTAATATGGTTTAATCCGTTTTGTACTAATCTCTTAGTGATTTCACCACCAACAGAACCGTTTTGACGAGCTGTAGCTTCAGCACCTAAATTCACACCAAATTCATTAGCGATTTCATACTTCATTTGGTCAACAGCATTTTGTGCACCAGGAACCACTAATTTGTTTTTACTGTTATTATAAGATGAACTATTCATTATTTTCACCTCCGTTCATAATTAT
>JAZULI010000178.1:0-5570 GCA_045603025.1 Bacilli bacterium | reverse complement strand
TAATAATCAACTAATTTATATTCTTGATGCTTTTCTAAATAATCATCTATAATTTATCTTTGATTAGTTATACTATTAGATTCTTTTTCATTACTAAATTCTTCCTTTGATAAACGAAGATATGCACCAACTTTATACTTTTGCATCACTAATTAACTCCTTTTTATATTATTTATTAAAATTTTCTTTCATTTTTTTACTTATTTCTTCCTTAAATTCTTTTGAATTAAATAAACTATATAATAAATCTTTAGTAGCACCTTCCATCATTGAATACATAGAAGAATAAGACAATTCTTTTTCTTTCTTTAAAATGTCTTGCTCATTTTGTATTCTAATTTCTTCTATTTTTAATTGGTGTTCTTTTTCTTTTAATTCTAAATCCATTTTATGTTTTTCTTTTAATGAATTAATATCTATTTCATGCTGTTTCATTAATTTATCTATTTCATGTTTATTATTAGTTTCCACTTTTTTTATTTCATTTTTAAATTGCTTCATAGAAATTAAAAAACTAATAGTTCCTGAAATAATTGCCGGAACAATACCAATTAATAATTGAATCCATAAACTATTATTCATTATTTTCTTCACCTCTTTTTCTAATATAATATTAACCTTCTATATCATTTCTTTTTATAAAATCGTCATAAATCCACTCAGGAGCATAATCAAAAATATGTATTAATTCTTCAATCAATTCTTTTTTTGACATTTTATTTATAAACTTTATTGCATTTTTATATTCATTTTCTTGATATTCCTCATATTCTTCTTGCAATCTATTCTGCTCTGATTCAAATTCTTTAGCACTACCAGGAACAACACTAAAATATGTAGCAACGATATGCTTACAAATAATTCTCTTCCCATCGGCTAATGGACAATTGCAAGTAGATTTTCTTGGATTTTTTAAATTTAAATATACATTGTATACTTTATTACCAGAAACTATACTAGTATATTCTATATCACTAATCTTTTTAACATCTTTTACTTTCTTAGTTTTATAATAATCTAAACCTCTCCAACAAGATGAACCACTCGCGCTTGATATAATTCCCATATTCGTAACACCTCAACTATTCTTCATTTTCTTCCAATAACAAATCAAAATCTGATTTATATAGTTTATCTTGTTTTATTCTATATTTTTCAAATTCTGTTAACGCTTTATCACAAGCAATTTCGTGAGATATTTTTCCAGCATCATTTAAGATATCCCTATCATCCGATAATAAAAATTTATCAATTCTTGTTGCCCAATCTTCCATTGTCATTGGTATATGTCTTCTTGCTCTATTTTCAGCAATTTCTAAAAACGCACTTACAATTCCTTCTAAATCCCTTAATTCATCTTTAGCTAAATAATTCTTTGCAATTATTACATCAGATTCCATTATTTTGCCATTAGGAGATTTCTTCCAAGAAGTAAGTCCCATGTTTTCCTTTTCTGAATCTGCCCTATTATATATAATTTCTGCTGCTGTTTGACGAGATACTGCATAATGCATTTTATTTTGAACCTTTTTAAAGAACTCTATTGATATAGGAGATTTTGAATCATAATCTATACTAGTTGCATAAATATCTGTAATTTTTTGATAAAATCTTCTTTCAGATAATCTGATTTCCCTTATTTCTTCTAATAATTTTTCAAAATAATCTTTATCTATAAAAGAACCATTTTTCATTCTTTCCTTATCTAAAACGTATCCTTGAATTGTAAAAGTTTTTAATACATTTGTAGCCCATCTTCTAAATTGTGTAGCTCTCATAGAATTAACTCTATATCCTACTGAAATAATAGCATCTAAATTATAAAACTCAACATTTCTTTTTACTTTTCTATTTCCTTCTTTTTGAACTAATTCCATTTTGGAATAAGTTGAACTCTTATCTAACTCTTTTTCATTATAAATATTAATTAAATGCTTTGCTATTGCAGGTTGTTCTACATCAAATAATTCAGCCATAGCTTTTTGAGTCATCCATAAAGTTTCATTTTCGTATCTTACTTGAATTCCCTTATCTTTTTCTTGAACTTTAAATGTGATAAATTCTTCAGCACTACTTCTAATTATCAAATCTTTTGCCATGTCATTACTCCTTTCTAAAGTTCTCATTATGTCTCCATTACTCAGTTTATAGTTTTTTTATCATCATATCCAGCTAAATTATCATTCTTTGACACAATATCACTTTCAATTCCACATAATTATAACATAAAAGGGTAGATTTTGCATCTACCCTATAAATTATATCATTATTCACATATTCCATTATTTTTTCATCATTACATACTTTTCCTAATAAAACCGATTGATTATAATTAAAAATAAATTTTTTTAATGTCCACTATTTAAGGTTCATTCTTTAATTTAGTCATCTTTGTTTTTTTATTCGCCTTTTCCATTAATTCCAAATAATTTAAATATTTCTACTATAACAATTGGCGCAAATACTAATAATGCAACTTCAATTATGTTTTTTGTTGGAAGTATTACAATATTAAATATATCTCTTAATGATGGTATAAACATTATTACAAACATTAACGCAGCTGAACCAAGTACAGCTAGTATTAATTTTGAATTATTAAATACATTGGTTTTAAATAATGAATTCTTATTATCTCGTACGTTAAATACATGGAAAAGTTCTGATAAAGCTAATACAAAAAATGCCATTGTTTGACCAATTTGTATTTTCATATTTCCATCCTCTACACCTGGAGTTGCAAGTCCTATTATAAACGCGGTTAAAGTTAATAATCCAACCATTACACCTTGATATATAACTCTCCAAGTCATACCCTTAGTAAATATTCCTTTTGTTTTTTCAGGTTTTTTATTCATTATACCTTTTTCTGCAGGATCTACTGCTAACGCAAGCGCTGGAAGTGAATCTGTCACTAAATTAATCCATAATATTTGAATTGGAAGCAACGGTTCTAGATTACTTATGTCTGTGATTCCAAACCAATTAGCAAGTAGTGGTGTCATAAGTATAGCTGTAAACAATACAATAATTTCACCAACATTGCTTGATAATAAAAACTGAATTGCTTTTAGAATATTTCCATATATTCTTCTTCCTTCTTCTACTGCTGCCACAACTGTTGCAAAATTATCATCTGTTAAAATAACATCTGCTGCTTCTTTTGATGCATCTGTACCAACTATTCCCATCGCGCAACCAATATCTGCATTTTTTAGTGCTGGAGCATCATTTACACCATCACCTGTCATAGCGACTATTTCTCCATTTGTCTGCCATGCTTTTACTATTCTTACTTTATGTTCTGGTGCAACCCTAGCATAAACAGAATATTTTCTAATATTTTTAATCAAATCTTCATCACTCATTTTTTCAAGTACTAAACCTGTTGTCGCTTCTGATTCATCTTCTAAAATTCCTAATTGTTTTGCAATCGCTGTTGCCGTAATTTTATGATCGCCTGTAATCATTACAGTTTTTATTCCTGCTGTTTTACATTTTTCAACTGCATATTTAGCTTCTATTCTTGGTGGATCTATCATACCAACCATACCAACATATGTTAAATGTGATTCTATATCCTTCATTTCTTTTTTTGTTGGTAATTTATCTACTTCTTTGTATGCAAATCCTAATACTCTTAAAGCATCCTTAGCAAGTTTTTCGTTTATATCATCAATAGTATTCTTATAATCAGCTAAATCATTTTTAATTTCACCATTTAATATATAATTATCACATCTTTTTAATAACTCATCTACTGCACCTTTTGTATAAACCACATATTTTTCATCTGCCCTATGAACAGTAGTCATTAATTTTCTATCTGAATCAAATGGAAGTTCAGCAAGCCTTGGTGTGCCTAATATTTTATGAACCATAACGTCCATTTTCATTCCCATATCTATTAATGCTGTTTCTGTTGGATCACCGGTAAGTTCGTTATCTTTTCCAACTTTTGTATCGTTACAAAGCATTGCAATATTTATTAATTTTTCTATTTCATTATCTACGTTTACTTTTTTATTAACTTCTATCATATAATTGTTAATAAATATTTTTTGTACTACCATTTTATTTTGTGTTAATGTGCCAGTTTTATCTGAACATATGACTGAAGCACTTCCTAAAGTCTCTACTGCTGGTAGTTTTTTTACAATTGCATTTCTTTTAACCATTCTTTGAACGCCTATTGCAAGGACAATTGTAGAAACTGCAACTAGTCCCTCGGGTATTGCTGCAACAGCTAAACTTACTGCTGTCATAAACATATGAATTGGTTCTTTACCATATGCAATACCAACAATAAATATAATTACACATATTATTAACGCTGCAATTCCTAAAGTTTTTCCTAATTTATCTAATTTTTGTTGAAGTGGAGTTGTTACTTCTTCTGATTGATTTATAATTTGAGCAATTTTACCAACTTCTGTATTCATTCCAGTTTCAACAACTATACCTTTACCTCTACCATAAGTAATTAAACTAGAAGAAAATAGCATATTTACTCTATCACCTAATGGGACTTCATCTCCTTCTATTACCTCACTTGATTTTTCAACTGGAACAGATTCACCTGTTAAAGCTGACTCCTGTGATTTTAAGTTAACTTCTTCTATTATTCTTAAATCTGCCGAAACATAATCTCCCGTATATAATACAACAATATCACCTGGTACTAAATCTCTTGATGGTACCACAATTATTCGATCATTTCTAATAACTAATGAAGTATGTTCACTTAACTTTTGAAGCGCTTCTAACGATTTTTCTGCTTTATTTTCTTGTGCTACACCTATTATTGCATTAACTATAACTACTATTAGGATAATTATTGTATCTGTTATTCCTTCTCCTTCAGCAACACCTACAACCCCAGATACAATTGCAGCAATAATTAAAACAATTATCATAAAGTCTTTAAATTGTTCTAAAAACTTAACAAGTAAATTTTTTTTCTTTTTAGCCTTTAATTCGTTAAATCCATACCTTTCTATAGCTGCTTTCACTTGTTCATCTGTTAAACCACTTTCAAAGTTTGTGTTTAACTCCTGTTTAATTTTTTCCAAATCTTGATTAAACCATTTTTTCATAAAACACTCCATTTTTTAAATTATTTTTCTTCTAACATATTATTAATTTTCAATATTTTTTTAATTTTACTATATTTACATTTTCTAATTACTTACATAGTTATCAATTTCTAATTACTCACCAACACTATTTATTATAGAACCTCAAATGTTCACGAATATATACAAACGATGTTCAGTTATCTTCACTTACCTACATTAAGCCGAACATATAAAATAATCTGTTAGTTTTCTTAGTATTATTTCTTGAGATTTCATAAAACAACTAAAATTTATTGTTTATTCAACCAATAGTGAGGTTGTAATTCTTCTAATATTTTCACTTTGCCTACACAAACATAAAGAATACGTTACTATTTTATTTAATTATAATATTTTAAAGAAAGATGACAATGATGCTATAAACTTGAAAAAAGTTAAAAGATAGATTATGTATAAATAATTGTAAAATTTATATTTATAATCTATCTTTTT
>JAZULI010000177.1:0-4741 GCA_045603025.1 Bacilli bacterium | reverse complement strand
AATTTTTCTTCGTATGAATGTCAAATAATAAATATTCATTTTCATTTAATAAAATACTCTTTTTTAAATGAACTAAACTTGTTTTTTTAGTATCCACAATATAACTTAATAAATGTTTTACCGAAGTTTTCATTCTAATATCATTTAATTCATGATAAATATAACTATATTCTTCATCTTCACATAAATCATTGGTTATCGTAACTAAAATATGATAATTTTCTTTTAAATGATAGATAATCTCTCGATCAATCGTATCATTAACAATAATTTCTTTAATATTTTTATTAACAAGTTCACGATATAAACTATTAACATCATTTAATATTTCAGTATAGACATCCCCTGTTGAAATATCGGCATAACTAATAGCATATGAATAACCAAAATTATAAACACTTGCTAAATAATTATTATCTTTTTCATTTAATAAATTATCTAAAACTGTTCCTCTTGTTACTACTTGAACAACATCTCGTTCTACAATTCCTTTACTATCTTTAGGATCGGTTAATTGTTCACAAATTGCCACTTTATAACCTTTATCAATAAGTTTATCCACGTAACTTTGATATGAATGATGCGGAACTCCACACATAGGAACCCGTTCTGAAAGACCTGCTTGTCTACCCGTTAAAGTAAGCTCTAATTCATGGGATACTAAAATAGCATCTTCAAAAAACATTTCATAAAAGTCACCTAAACGATAAAAAATTATCGTATCCGGATACTTATCTTTAATTTCCATATAGTGTCTCATCATTGGGGCTAATTTATTACGATCTACTTCTTCTCTTCTCATACATTAATCCTTAATATCATTATTGTATCAAAATTAATTTTTTAAAAAAAGATTAATTACAAAAATTAACATTTGAACTTTGAATATTCCAAAACTGTCATTAAACTTTACAAAATACTTAAAAATATTTTATAATTAAAAAGGTAGATGGAGGAAGTATGAAAGTTGTTAAAGATATGCACGGAATAGAATATAAAAAAACATATAAAGACAGAAAGGATGCTAAATGGATTAAAATGCCTGGGGTTCTTCGGATGTGTACTTATTTAAAAGATCGACAAGATGCGGATGTTTATATTAATAAGAAAGTTGATGTAACTAATCTTTTAGAATATATGAAAGAAAAAAAGGAAAAAAATCCTGGAACAACAATATTTCATGCCTTATCAATGGCATGTGCCAAGACTATTTATAATAGACCTTATTTAAATCGTTATATTATTAATCATAATTGTTATGAACGTGATGATGTAACTTTATCGTTTGTAGCGAAAGTTGATTTTTCGGATAATGCTAAAGAATTTTTATCAGTTTTAAAAGTAGAACCAGAAGATACAATTGATGATGTTCGCGATAAAATTAAAGGAAAAGTTGATAAAGTTCGGAATAATACTAAAAATGATACTGATAATACCGTTGATTTACTAGATAAATTACCTAAACCTATTTTAGGAATGGTTGTTCCAATTGTTAAATGGATGGATCGTCATGATTTTCTTCCAAAAGATTTTAATGATAATCTTATTTATAATAGTACTGTTATTCTTTCTAATTTAGGTAGTATTAAATGTGGTGCGATTTATCATAATATAACTAATTTTGGAAGTAATGGTATCGTTATTACTTTTGGGGATATTCATAAAGAACCAGTCATTATTGACGGAAAAATAGAAATTCGTGATATAATTGACATTGGGGCTAATTTAGATGAGCGAATAGCTGATGGTGTTTATATGGCTAAAGCTATTAATCTACTCGAATATATTTTAAAAAATCCCCAAACTTTAGAGGAGTCTGCTAATGAAAAAATTAAAGAAAAAGAAAACTTTAAATATTAATAAAAACTTAATTGAAAAATATTATCCTGAAGGACATTCTCATTTAGAATATCCTAATAATATGATTTATGAACATTTATTTGAAACTGTTACGGAACATCCTAATTTTATTGCCTATGAATATTTTGGTCATGAAGTAACATATCAAAAATTTGTTAAAGAAATTCATGAATGTGCTAGATGTTTAAAAGCAATGGGCGTGGTAGAAAATGAAGTTATTACTATTTGTACCCCTAATATGCCTGAAGCAATTACAATGTTTTATGCCATTAACATGATTGGATGTGTCGCTAATATGATTCATCCCCTATCAAGTGAAAATGAAATCTTAAACTATTTACAAATGTCTAATAGTACGAGAATGTTAGTCGTTGATGTAGTAATTGAACGGATTTTAAATATTATTGAAAAAACCAAAGTTAAAACAATTATTGTGGCTAGTCCTGGTAATATGATGCAATTACCTAAAAAATTCGTATACTGGCTTGCTAAAGGTCGAAAAAACCGAGTACCAATTAGTGATATGATTGTTACTTGGCCTGAACTTATGACTTATAAAAATGCCTATCATGATCAATATATTGTTAAAAAAGATAAAAATGATCCAGCGGTTATTTTATATAGTGGTGGAACAACAGGTAAATCAAAAGGTATTTTATTATCAAACTTAAACTTTAATGCTCTTGCTGTTCAAGCGAAAATGATGGCTACTCCCAATGCACCAGGGGATACTATTTTATGTATTCTTCCCCTATTCCATGGTTTTGGTTTAGGAGTTTGTATTCATACAACCTTATGTATTGGCATGAAATGTATTTTAATTCCCCAATTTAATTTTAGAGATATGAAAAGATTAGTTAAAACATATCGTCCTAATTTCTTAGTTGGTGTTCCAACATTATTTGAAGCTCTAACTAATAATAAAGAATTTAGAAATGTTAGTTTTAAAGATGTTAAAAGTATTATTTCTGGAGGAGATACAATGTCTCCTGAATTAAAAAAACGAATTGATAATTTTCTTTATGAACATGGTTCTAGTGCGAAAGTTCGTGTTGGTTATGGATTAACCGAATGTTCATCGGCATGTTGCCTTAGTATTAAAGATGAATTAAGAGATCATTGTATTGGAATACCTTTCCCTGATATGAGATTTAAAATTGTTAAAGTAGGAACTCATGAAGAAGTTGAACCTAATGAAGATGGAGAAATTTGTATTTCCGGCCCTACTGTAATGCTAGGATATTTAAATGAAACTAAAGAAACAATGCAAACATTAAGAGTTCATGATGATGGTCTTACTTGGCTTCACACTGGTGATATTGGTCATATGGACGAAGAAGGCATGGTTTTCTTTGAACAAAGATTAAAACGAATGATTGTCTCTAGTGGATATAATATTTATCCAAGTCAAATTGAAGAAGTCTTAGATAAACACGAAGCCGTTAACTTCTCAACCGTTATTGGTATTCCACATCCATATAAAGTTGAAGTTGCTAAAGCCTTTATTGTTTTAAAAGATGGATATAAAAAGAACAATGAAACTTTAAAAAGTATTAAAGAACATTGTGAAAAAAATATTTCGAAATACGCTCTTCCTTACGAATATGAATTTAGAGATACATTACCAAAAACAACAGTTGGTAAAATCGCTTATAATACTTTAAAAGAAGAAGAAGAAAATAAGAAAAAATCTTAAACCTAACGATTTAAGACATAAATAGAATAATTAAGAAAAGTTGCAAACAAAAGCCATAATAAATAAGGTATTTGTAAATAAGCAGCTTTTTTATTTACCCCTAAAAAACACCATATCATATAAACAACTAAAATATCTAAAACAATAATCCAAATAAGTGCAAATAATCGTAAATCTAGAACAAAGAAGATAATTGGCCATAATAAATTAACAACTAATTGAACATAATAAATAATTAAACAAGTACTACTATAACAAGAATAAGATGTATCAATTAAATAAGAACTAATTCCCATTAAAGTATATAATATTGGCCAAACTATTCCAAAAACATATCCTGGTGGCTGAAAATTAGGTAATTCTAAATTCTCTAAATTATTAATTCCACTATTCGTTAATAAACCAATTAATAATCCTAATCCTAGAGGTATTAAAATAGATATAATTAATCCCTTATATTCTTTTAACATATAATCACCAATTAAATATATGATTAAATAAAAAAAATATTAACAATTTATAAACTATTGCTAATATTACATTCAACTAAATAATTATATGCATCTCCATAAAGTAATTTATCATAATCACTGGCATATTTTAGTAAACCATCATTATTCGTATAATTATCTAATTTAATTTTTTTATATTCATTATCAACCATCGTACTTAATTGATAATAAAAATCCGCATATCGATAACCTAAATTATCATTTAAATATTTAAATGCCGTAGGCATATCCATAAACATTATTTTTAAAACATTTTCTCTTTTTAAAAACTTAATTGCTTTTAGACTAATAACTTCTTCCCTTTTATATAAATTAACCGCTTGAAAACGATATTTTCTTCGTAAATTATTAACTTCATAATTTATAAAACCATTAATAATTCCTGATTCAGACGGAATAACTAATTTAAAAACTAAAAACATTAATTGATGAGCATAATATTCATAAGTATTACAACCAACATTATTTAAATATTTTAAATAACTAGTATAATTCTTATTATTTAACCATGATTCTTGATTAACCTTTTTAGGAATATTTAATAAATCATTTGATAAATATATACTATTATAATTAACAATACCAACAGGAATTTTAAAATCATTTAATTTTATAATTTGATCATAATTAATATTTTTTAACGTTAATAATTGTTCTTTATTTAAATAATTAC
>JAZULI010000176.1:0-5828 GCA_045603025.1 Bacilli bacterium | reverse complement strand
ATTATATTAAATATTAATTATTTTCCAGTAAATTGTCACAATTTAATCTTTTTTATAAAATATTGCCGGCATTATAGTAGTATTTTTATATTTTTCATTAATATTATCAACAATGTTTTGCACTTTATCTTCACCATCATTCTTCCTATTATCAAAAAGAGATATCTGTTCTTTTTTCTCATCTTTTAAATCACTTAGGCGAACCCCAATATTTCTAATTAATTCATTTTTATCAATTGATTCAAATAATTCTAAAATTACTTTATAAATATCCATGGTATTATTGGTTGGATTTACAACTTTCTTTTGATGGGAATAATCTCTAAAACTAGAAGTTTTAACGGTTATAGCAATAACATTAGCATATAACTTTTCTTTTCTAGCTCTTAAGCCTACTTGATTGCACATATTAAGAAGGATTTTTTTTAATTTAGTATATTCTAATGTATCTTCTTCTAAAGTCATCGAAACACTTATACATTTATTTTTAGATACATCTTTTAAAACAATTGAATCATCTATCCCATTAGCTGATTTAATCATATCAATCGTTCTATTTTTAAAATATTTTTTTAAATATGCTTCCGAAGCATTCGCTAAATCACCAATTGTCTTGATACCAATTTTTTTTAATTGTTCACTACTACTTTTACCAATATATAATAAATCTTCAATTGGAAGAGGCCACATTTTTTCTTTAATTTCATTATCAAATAAAGTATGAACTCGATTAGGTTTTTGAAAATCACTAGCCATTTTAGCACATAGTTTATTATTAGCAATTCCTACATTAACCGTAAAACCAAATTTATCATAAATTTCTTGTTTAATTTTATATGCTAAAGCTAAAACATCATCATATAAATAACTTGTATTAGTTAAATCCATAAAACATTCATCAACCGAAAATTGTTCAATAATTGGCGTATATTGGGATAAATAATTAATTAAATTATTTGATTGACAATAATATTCCTCAAAATTAGGAGGATATACTTCTAAATTAGGACATTTCTTTCTAGCAATATATAAAGTTTCGGCTGTTTTTATACCATATTCTTTAGCTACTGGACTTTTAGCCAGAACAATCCCATGTCTTTTTTCCTCATCACCACCAATAACTGAAGGAATATTTCGGATATCTTTCGAATAACCACTTCGTAAAAGATAAACAGCACTCCACGATAAAAAAGCATTATTAACATCAACATGAAAAATAATTCTCATTATAACCACCCAACTTTATTGTACTATTTATAAATTAAATTGCCAAGAAATTGACTTAAAAAAAATTTATCATTAACTTAATAATGCATAAATTTTCTCGTATTATCTTCAAAATATTTCATTTTAGTTTTAATTTTAGGAAAAGTTTGTTCCATTAATATACAATCATAATGTTCATTTATTCCAACTGCATGTAATAATTTATTTAAACTTTCTAAATAATTATTAATAACAATAAATTCATTCATTTTAGTTTTTTCAAATTCAATATATTTTCTTTCAAAATCAATAATTTTAATTTGATTATTATAAACCACAAAATTACCAGGATTAACATCAAAATAAGCGATATTATTCTCAAATAATTCTTCTAGTAATTCTAAAACTTCTAAATATACTACAAATAAGTTATGTAAACTATCTTCATCACGATAAATATATTTTTGTAATGATTCTAAATCTTCTTTAATACAAATATTTTTTAATGATTTAGCTTCTGGATAATTTCTAATTATTTGACCAACAGTATACCAATTATTTTTAACATACCCAATTGGCAAATCAACTTTAGTTATCATACTTTGGAGTTTAATTAAATTCTTTAACATGTAATAATTACCAATATCATTAACATCTAATTCTTTATTTACCTTTAATAAATAATCATTAGTACTTGATAATTGATAGAAATCACTCTTAAGTGGAACTTGATTATTTTTATAATCATAAGTCATAAATTCCTGTTTTTCTAAAACTAACCCCTGCTTACTAAGATCAATATATCCAATATTATTATCATCAAATTTCATTTCAAGTGGATACATATAACACCTCTAAACTTGATATATTATATCATAATTCTAAAAAATAACAAGAAAAGAGTATATTACTATACTCTTTCAACATCTAACTTAGTATCAATACCATTTAAATTATAAACTTCACCATTATTATCAGAACAAATTAATTCAACTGCAAGTGTTTCACTTTTAACCATTTCACTAAAGTTTTCTAATTTATCATTTAATTCAGTTGATGAATAATATATTTTGATTCGATCAACTATATTAAAATCTTTTGTTTTTCTTAAATTTTGAACCTTACTTATTAATTCACGAGCAATACCTTCATTAATTAAATCATCATTTAAACTAGTATTTAAAATAATAAAATTCTTTGAATCACTAGCAACATTAAATCCAACTTTTGCATTAATACGAATATCAACCATTGATTGATCTAATTTATATTCTGTATCTTCTAAAGTTATTGTAATCTCTTCATTATTATTTAATTTATTAATCAAATCATTAGATAAATTAGATAATGTTTGACTTAATAATTTAATATTTTTACCAAATAATGGACCACAAACTTTAAAATTAGGTTTAACTTCATAATTCATATATTTAGATAAATCATTTTCAAAAATAACTTCTTTAATATTTAATTCTTCTTTAATTAAATCAGATAAATCAGAAATAGTATTTTCTATTTTACCATCTAAAATAGCTTCTTTTAATGGTTGTCTTACTTTAATTTGAACTTCTTCACGAACATTTCGACCTAAAGAAATAATATCACGAACTAAATCCATTCTTTCTTCAATTTTTTCATTAACCATTTCTTCATTATATTCAGGATAATATGCTAAATGAACACTTTCTTCATTTGTTAAAGCTGTATATATTTCATCTGATATAAATGGTACAATAGGCGCAATAACACGGCAAAGACCTTCTAGAACATCATAAGTTGTTTTATAAACTGCTTTTTTATTATCATCAAGTTCACTTGCCCAGAAACGTTTTCTATTTCTTCTAATATACCAATTAGATAAATCTTCCGAAACAAATTCCGTTACACGTTTAACAATTTTATTTAAATCATATTCTAAATAAGCATCATCACAATATTTTACTAATTTATGATATTTAGATAATAGCCATTTATCAATTTCTTCTAATTTAGAATAATCAACTTGGAAATCTTCTTTGGTTAAATTATCGGTATTTGCATATAAGGCAAAGAAACTATATGTATTTTTTAAGGTATTAAAGAATTTTGAATAAACTTCTTTTAAACCATCTTCATCAAACTTAATTGGTGTCCAAATTGGAGAAACATATGGTAAATAGAAACGAATTGTATCAGCACCATATTTTTCAATCATCGTAAATGGTTCAATAGCATTACCTTTACTCTTATGCATCTTTTTGCCATATTTATCAAGTAATAATTCATTAACTAAAACATTTTTAAATGGACTAACACCTTTAACAACAGTTCCAATTACTAGTAATGAATAAAACCATCCTCTTGTTTGATCAATACCTTCAGCGATAAAATCCGCTGGGAATTGTTTATCAAATAATTCTTTATTTTCAAATGGATAATGATATTGTGCAAAAGGCATACTACCAGAATCAAACCAACAGTCAATTACATCTTTAACTCTAGTCATACTCTTTCCACATTTTGGACATTTTAGATGAACATCATCAACATAAGGTCGATGTAATTCAATTGATTCATCAATTTCTTCAACAGCTTTTTCCACTAATTCTTTACGTGAACCAATCATTTCATCATGGCCACAATCACATCTCCATAATGGAAGCGGTGTTCCCCAATAACGATTACGTGATATTGCCCAATCATTCATATTTTCAAGCCAATTACCAAATCTCTTTTCTCCAACAAAACTAGGATACCAGTTTATTTTATTATTATTTTCAATAATTTTATCTTTTAGTTTAGTAACTTCTAAATAAAAACTAGGTTTTGAATAATAAAGAAGTGGTGTATCACAACGCCAACAATGTGGATAATTGTGAACCATTTTTTGTTTTTTAAATAATTTATCATTTTCTTTTAAATATTTAATTACTTCTAAATCAGCTTCAAATACACGAATACCCTTCCAAGGTCCTTCAGTATAACATCCATCTTCTCCTACTGGATTTAAATAAGGTAAATCATACTTTTTACCAACATTATAGTCATCTTGACCAAATGCTGGGGCAATATGAACAATACCCGTTCCATCTTCCATTGTTACATAAGTATCGCACGTTACAAAGAAACCTTTTTTATCCACTTTTAAGAATGGTAATAATTGTTCGTATTCCATATACTCTAAGTCAGTTCCTTTATAAGTTTCTAAAATAGTATATTCATCACCTAAAACCTTATTAGCAAGGGCCTTAGCAAGAATAAATTTATAACCTTGGCTTTCAACTTTAACATATTCTTCATTTGGATTAACACAAAGTGCTACATTTGATAAAAGTGTCCATGGGGTTGTTGTCCATACTAAAAAATAAGCATCTTCATCTTTTTTCTTCATTGGAACAATAACGGTATCAACAGAAATTTCTTTATATCCTTGCGCTACTTCATGAGAAGCAAGTCCAGTTCCACAACGTGTACAATATGGTAAAATCTTATGTCCTTCATAAAATAAACCATCATCAAAGAACTTCTTTAATATCCACCATTCAGTTTCAATATAATCATTATCATAAGTAATATAACGATTCTCTAAATCAATAAATTGTCCCATTTTATTAGTTAAATTACAAAAAGCTTCTTCATTATCCCAAACTATTTGACGACAATTTTCATTAAATTCTTTAATACCATATTTTTCAATATCGCTTTTTTCTTTAAAACCTAATTTCTTTTCAACTTGTACTTCAACTGGTAAACCATGAGTATCCCATCCTACTTTACGAAGTACTTTTTTACCTTTCATTGTTTGATAACGACAAAAAGCATCTTTTAAGAATTTTGCTACCATATGATGAAGTCCTGGCATTCCATTAGCGGTTGCTGGTCCATCATAAAAAACCCAATAATCGTCTCTTGAATCAATACTTTTATCAAAAATATGTTCATTCTTCCATTTTTCCGTTAACTTATCTTCAACTCTTGCAACATGCTCTTTTGATAATTCTCTAAATTTCATAAATCCTCCCATTAAATAAAAAAATCTATAACATAAGGACGCCATATGCGTGGTACCACCTTATTTTATAGATTTACTATTCTCATAATTATAACGCATTACCGTATTTATCTTATCCATAAATCGCACTTGAAAGTGATCTTAATTAAAGTTAATTATCTATTTCCACCAACCATAGATTCTCTATAAACGCTCTTTAATTACGTCTTTCGCCTTTGCTTTATATCAAAGATATTAACATAAAAACTAAGTTAATTCAAGTTTTTTTTATTTTTTTACTCATCAACTCGTTCTTTAACAACTTCACCTTCTAAAACTTTTGTCTTTTTATTAGTTTTTTTAACATTTTGAGAAGTTTCAGAATTATTCTCTTTTACTTTTTTATAAACCAAATATCCAATAACAAAAACAATTATAAAAGGAAGCATATAAATAAAAAATTTAACTGCTATAATTACTAATATTATAGTTAATAAAATTTTAATTACATTCTTTATCTCATTATTCATAAATTAATCACCTAGATAATTATAACATAAATATTATAAAATTAATTAAATTAATGAATATTTAACAAAGATTTCATTTATATCGTCCATAAACTTCATTATTAGGATCAAAAAAGAAATCA
>JAZULI010000175.1:0-2356 GCA_045603025.1 Bacilli bacterium | reverse complement strand
ATTTTCCTACTTCTAATTTATTCATTAAGTGTGGTTCATTTGTTGATAACCATTCATCAACTACATTACCTTTACTATCTTTAACAACTAATGTTGCTCCTGGTAATTCTTCTTTATTTGTTATATCTTGTTTACTTATTTTTACTACTGTTTTATCTTTAGGAGCATTATACATAATTACTGTTTTAACAAGACCATCTTTAGCTACTTCAAATTCAATTGTCTCAGTACTTAACTCATATCCTTCTGGGGCAATTGTTTCAGTTAAGGAATATTTACCTAATGGTAATTGTTCCATGTAATATTTTTTATTTGTTGATACCCATTTATCAACTATATTACCTTTACTATCTTTTACAACTAATGTTGCTCCTGGTAATTCTTCTTTTGTTGTTATATCTTGTTTACTAACTCTAATTCTACTATTTTCATAATCAAATTCAATAATATCAGAAACATTAATTACATCTTTATAAAGTGTAGTTAATAAAAGATTTTGATAATAACTATTATTTTCCGCTCTATAATCATAACTTTTATATATAGTCTTACTACTTCTAACAATAATTGATACATCTTGAATCGTTGATGTTTTTGGAACATAAATCAAAAATTTTTCACCAGTAGCAAATTTTGTCTTAACATTTCCATTAGCATCCTTAGCAAATGTACCAATCGGTGCTTTACTAAAATCAATAGTATAAAAACCATCAGTATTGTTAGTTTTTACTGTAATTAGTGAAGATACATAATAATCTGTATCTAAGTATAGTTTATTATTTGTCTTTACTACCTCTATAGTAGTTTTAGAATTATTATTATTTTTTAAAGTATTTTGTGCCCCATCAACTAATAAATCAATATAATACTCCATACTACCTTTTTCTGAACCTTCAAAATCAACATTTTTCCAATTGTTAGTCCCTCTAGTTCTATCAAAATATTCCCAAACGGCAGCTTGTGTTATGTAATAATCTTTCTTATTATCACCTAAGAATTTTTTATTAGGATAACCATTTCTTAAAATATAAGTTAATCCTGCATCAGCTTCACCTACTAATTTTAATGTTTGTCCACCTGGCGCTTTTTGATTAGATCCACCTGAACAATATGCTAACGTTCCATTAGTAAGCATTTTCATATATGTGCTATGGTTATCAATGTATGCATCTACTCCCGTCAAATAAACCATATCCTTTTTTTCTTTAATAGTTATAGTATTAGGAATATTATTAGCATTTACATTAATTATACAAAAAAAACTTATGAATATACTTAATAATATCATTACACTTTTTAAATTCAAATTATTTTTTCCCATAAATCCCCCATGAATGTTGTATATTATATCATATCATTTACATAAATCAAGATAAAAAATTATAGAATAGTCTTTTTGTATAAGCTCAATTTGAAATAAAAAAATTCAAACTAATTTATGTAATTAAAAAATTATGTAAAATTAGTTTGAACAAAATAAAATTAAAATTTTGATTATACTTTATATAGCATTAATTACAAAAATTATTAGCTTATTTTGATTTAGAAATCTGCATATCATTAGAATCATTTTCATCATAATATTTCATATGTTCATCGATAAAATTATCATAAAAATATTGCATATTTTCTAAATTAATTATTTTCAAAATGGTATATTCACTATTATCCATTTGTTTATCCGAACTAAGTTCAAAATTCAAACAAGCTGTTCCTTCAAAATCATCAATTGATACTGTTAATAAAACATTATTTTCATAACATAAACTATGCAATAAATCTAAGTTAATATAATTAACACCAAAATAAGGATTTAATTTTTTGCCAAAGCGGTGTGTATGTGATTTTATAGTATGAGTATGTGAACTTAATAATGGTTCTTTATCTATTTTATTTCCTAAATTAATTACAACATTTTTAAATAACTCTAACGTATTTCTCTTTTGTTTTTTTCTTTCTAATATTTCCTTTTTTAAATCCTTTTTAGCTAAACGAAAATCTCTTCGCTCACGATTAAGTTCTTGCCATTTTCTAAAATATAAACTTGCTGATTTTTCATTATTTGTTGCCTTGCATTCCTTTTTCATCATATCAATTAAATCTGAATATCCCTTAACAATAAGTTTTTTCTCTAAATTCATTTAAAAACACCCCTTCAAAAAACACGTACATTATACCATAAAATAATAAAATTGTCAAAATATTCTCTCATTTAAGATAGTGTTTCCAAAGTGTGGAGATTTGAAAACAAAACCATTATATAATAAAAAAACGGTTAAAAACCTAAAAAATGCTTTATAATTGAGTTGTCTAAAAACAATAGAAAGCGAGGTTTTAACCGCATGAAAATTATACC
>JAZULI010000174.1:0-3664 GCA_045603025.1 Bacilli bacterium | reverse complement strand
GTTAAGACTGCACAAACATGGCTCGGGCATAAAGATATAAAAACCACATTAGATATTTATACACATTTAAGTAAAAGCCGACTTGACCAATCAATAAAAAAATGGTCGGATTTTGTAAACGATAAGCAATAAAAAATATTTACAATACATCTTATTTCACATACATTTCATTTGTTTTATAACTATACCTAATATATAATTTTAACAGGAACATTAGATGTGAGTGTCATCCTCCAATCTTAATTGAAAGGAGGTAGATAATAATGAAAAATAAAACTTTTATATTAAAAGTTCTAAAACTCATTGCTATCATTTTATTACTCTCTACCTTATTGGTTTTAGCAATAAAAAAATAGACACTCTAAAGCATTAGAGTGTCAAACCTATTAAACTAGAGGAGACATTCACTTGCAAAATCAAATGTTCCTCTTTTTTATTTTATGCAAGTTTCCTTGCTTACATCCTAATAATATCATAAAAAAGAACTTTTGACAAGTTCTTATAATTTATAAATGGTGCCGACTATAGGATTCGAACCTACGACCTACGCGTTACGAGTGCGTTGCACTACCAGCTGTGCTAAGTCGGCGTTAAGAAGAGAAACTCTTCTTTTTTATATTATTTTAAAGCTTCTTTACGTGAAAAGTTTAGACGTCCTTTTTTATCAACACCGATTGCTTTAACTAAGATTTCATCGCCTAATTTAACGATGTCTTCGGTCTTATTAACACGTTCTTTAGCAAGATGAGAAATATGAACTAATCCTTCACATCCAGGCCATACTTGAACGAAACATCCAAATTCTTCAATTTTAACAACTTTAGCTGTATAAATTTGTCCTTCTTCTACTTCTCTCGTTATATCTTTAATAAGTTCAGCAGCTGCATTAATAACTTCACGATCAGTATGATAAATCATTACACGACCATCATCTTCAATTTCAATTTTAACCGCTCTTACATCATTAACACTTGTAACATTACTTGTATCACAAATAATCTTCGTGATCATTTCGCCACCTTTACCGATTACATCCTTAATTTTATCTGGATTAATCATGAAGGTCATCATTTTTGGAGCGTATTCTGAAACTTCTTCTCTTGGTGTACTTATTTCTTTTTCCATAACATCTAAAATTTCCATACGAGCATCTTTGGCTTGATATAAAGCTTCTTTTAAGATTTCTTTGGTAATTCCTTTAATTTTAATATCCATTTGTAATGAACAAATACCTTCTCTTGTACCACCAACTTTAAAATCCATATCTCCTAAGTGATCTTCCATACCTTGAATATCCGTTAAGATAGTATAATCTTTACCATCACTTGAAGTAATTAATCCCATCGCGATACCAGCAACTGGAGCCTTAATAGGTACACCAGCAGCCATTAAACTCATACATCCAGCACAAATAGTTGCTTGACTACTACTTCCGTTACTTTCAAGAATTTCTGATACAACACGAACTGTATAAGGAAATTCTTCTTCGCTTGGCATAACTTGAGATAGACATCTCTCACCTAAAGCCCCATGACCAATTTCACGTCTTCCTGGTGAACCATAACGACCAGTTTCTCCAACTGAGAATGCTGGGAAGTTATAATGTAGCATAAATCTTTTTTCAGTTTCTAGTGATAATCCATCTAAAATTTGATTTTCATTTAAAGCACCTAACGTTGTTACCGCTAAAGCTTGCGTTTCTCCACGAGTAAATAACGCACTACCATGAGTTCTTGGTAATAAATCAATTGCTGTTGATAAAGGTCTAATTTCCGTCATACTACGACCATCAGCTCTTGTTTTTTCATTAACGGTAATTGCTCTAAATATTTCATATTCAATTTCTTCAAGAACTAATTTAACTTTAGTTAGTAAAAGTGTTAATTCTTCTTTATCTAATTCACTATTTTCTTCTTCATATTTAGAAACAACATCTTCTTTTACTTGATCGATTGCTGCATATTTTTCAAGTTTTCCTTTAATACGCATTGCACTATCAAGTTTATCACTTGCTAAGTTTTTAATTTCTTCTTTAAATTCACTAGTTATTTCAAGATGTTCATATTCCATCTTTTCTTCACCAATTTCATTAATTATTTCTTCTTGGAATAAGCATAATTCTTTAACAGCATCATGACCAAACATTAAAGCTTCTAACATATCTTCTTCAGATACTTCCTTACTTCCAGCTTCAACCATGTTAATAGCATACTTAGTACCTGCTACAGTTAAATCTAAATCACTAACTTCTAATTGGTCTGGTGTAGGATTAATAATAAACTCACCATTAACACGACCTACTTTAACCCCTGCAATTGGTCCATCAAATGGAATTTTACTAATACTTGTTGCAAGACTTGATCCAAACATTGCTGTTAATTCTGGTGAATTATCAGTATCAACTGATAAAACAGTATTAACAACTTGAACTTCATTACGAAAATCCTCTGGAAACATTGGTCTCATTGGACGATCAATCATACGTGCTGCTAAAGTAGCGGCATCAGTTGGACGACCTTCTCTTTTAATAAATCCACCTGGAATTTTTCCTACTGAATATAATTTTTCTTGATATAAAACCATTAATGGAAAGAAATCAGATAAAATATTAGCATTCTTACTAACTACTGCAGTTGATAAAACTACTGTATCCCCATAACGAACTAATACTGAACCATGTGCTTGCTTTGCAACTTCTCCATTTTCAACAACTATCTTTCTTCCATAAAACTCTTTTTCAAATATTTTTTTCATTTTTACCTCTTTTTCACTTTCTGAATATTTTTTTGTTCCATTACCTCTTTATAATTAGTTGAATATACATCAATAAAATGATCAATTTCACTTTTTTTTAAAATTATATTATGCCCTTTTATTTTATTTATAACTATATTATAACTATAATCTTCCATAAAAACATAAAATGCTTCTATTCCATCCAAAGATTTATCTAAAATTGCATATGATGAAAACTTGCTTCGATCAATTTTTTCAAAAAAATCGTTACCATTTTCACCTTCTAATGCATAAACGAAACTGCCAATTTTAGTATATTCAACATAATTAATATCATTATTATTATGTTCCATAAAACCTCCTAAATTCAAAATAAAAGACACTACAAAAACAGTGTCTACTTTCTTAATCCTAATTTTTTAATTAGTTCTCTATATCTTTGAACATCTTTCTTAGCAAGATAAGTTAATAAACTTTTTCTTTGACCAACTTTTTTAAGTAAACCACGATTAGAATGATAATCATGTTTGTGTACTTTTAAGTGTTCATTAAGTCCATTAATTTCTTCAGTTAATAGAGCTACTTGTACTTCTACAGATCCTGTATCATTAGCATCAATTTGATACTTTTTAATGATTTCAGTCTTTTTATCTTTTGTTAAAGCCATAAAATCCTCCTTCTTAATTTATTAACCAATACCTAGTATACGACGAGGAATCAAATACCAAGAATCAGTAAGCAAAAATAGTATAACCTTTTTTTATCTTAAATGCAACTATTTTTTTATTTAATTTTAAATAAATTGACATTATTTCAATTTACTAGTTCTTTCAATAAAAATATTATCATTATTTTCATATATAATGGATGATTTATTACTTTCTAAAATTGATAATTCTCTTACAAAATCTTTTTCTTTTATTAAATC
>JAZULI010000173.1:0-6923 GCA_045603025.1 Bacilli bacterium | reverse complement strand
ATAATTATTATTATGTTAAATATAAATTAATTGATGAAAATATAGTTAATGAATACAAAATAGAATTTTTGTAAAAAATATTGATTTTGTATACAAAAAATGATATAAGTTTTATGATACTTAGTGGAGGATTTATGAAAGATTTAAAAAAAGAAAATTTAGAAAATATGTCTTATAAGGATATTGCAAATATAATATTAGAAAATAATGAGAGTTTAAATACATTAGAACTATTTACTAAAATAGTTGAATTATTAGAATTACCTAAATCAACTATTGATAATAAAATTGCGGATTTTTATACTACTTTAACAACAGATAAACGTTTTGTTATGTTAGATGGTAAATGGGATTTAAGAACACGTCATCCTAGTGATAAAGTACTTGTAAAAGGTTTAGATGACGATGATGATGATGCTATTTTAATTAATGAAGAAGAAGAAAATGAAGATGAAGAATTTGTTGAAGATGAATATGGTGATGGGGATACATCTGAAGATGAATTTGATGATAATGATGATGATTTAAAGGATTTAGTAGTTTTATCTGAAGATGAACTTGAGGAGGAAGAATAGCGTTAATATCATAAGAAATTAAAAAAAGAAAGGAATCTATAAATAGGTAAAAATTATGATAGAGAGATTAAATTTAATTGAAGAACGTTATGAAGAAATAAATAAAATGTTAATGGATCCTTCAGTATTAAGTGATATTAATAAATCACGTGAATTATCTAAAGAAGTTTCGAATATTGAAGAAACGGTTGTTGTATACCGTAAATATAAAGATGTTTTAGAAGGTATTTCATCTACAAAAGAAATGCTAAATGATTTAGAAATGGCTGAAATTGCTCGCGAAGAGTTGGCTTTATTAGAAGAAGAAAAAACAAATTTAGAAGGTAAATTAGAAATTTTATTAATTCCTAAAGATAAAAATGATGGTAAAAATGTAATTATTGAAATAAGAGGAGCTGCTGGAGGAGACGAAGGTAATATTTTTGCTGGAGATCTTTTCAGAATGTATACTAAATATGCTGAAAAATGTGGTTTTTCTGTGGAAATATTAAATGCAACTGAAGGAGAAGCTGGTGGCTATACGTTAATCGAATTTATGGTTAAAGGAAACAATGTATATTCTAAATTAAAATATGAAAGTGGTTCTCATCGTGTTCAAAGAGTACCCGTAACGGAAGCAAATGGTCGAATTCAAACATCAACAGCTACGGTTTTAGTAATGCCAGAAGCTGAAGAAGTTGAAGTAGATGTTAAAGAAAGTGATATTAAGGTAGATGTTTATCGTTCAAGTGGAGCAGGTGGTCAACATGTTAATACGACTGATAGTGCGGTTAGAATGACTCATATTCCTACAGGTATTGTAGTTACTTGCCAAAATGAACGTAGTCAAATTAAGAATCGTGAAAAAGCTTTACAAATCTTAAAAACGCGTATTTATGAACAAAAATTACAAGAAGAAGAATCTAAATTAGGTGCTGAACGTAAAAATAAAATCGGTACTGGGGATCGAAGTGAAAAAATAAGAACATATAACTATCCACAAAACCGTATTACTGATCATCGTATTGGCTTTACAACAAAACAACTTGATAGGGTAATGGAAGGGGCTATGGATGAAGTTATTGAAGCATTAATTGCGGAAGATCAAAAACGTAAATTAGCAGGCAATTAAAATGACAATAGATGATTTATTAGTTTATGGTAATAAATATTTACATAAAGATGAAGTAAAACTTATATTATCAACTATTCTTTCCATGAATCCTTTAGAATTAACGATTAATTTAGATAAAATTATTGATAATGAAATAGTTAATAAATATAAAAAAGCAATTGAATATGTTAAATTAGGTAAACCTATTCAATATGCTCTAAATAATGCTTGTTTTTATGGAAATGATTTTTATGTTAATGAAAATGTTTTAATTCCGAGGTTTGAAACTGAAGAATTGGTCTATAATACGCTAAACTATTTAGATAAATATTTTATAAATCCTAAGGTTTTAGATATGGGAACTGGTAGTGGTTGTATAGGAATAACTTTAAAAAAAGAAAGACCATCAATTATTGTTAATTTAGCGGATATTAGTGAAGAGGCTTTAGAAGTAGCAAAAATTAATTCTAATAATTTAAATGTTGATACTTTATTAATTAAAACTGATTTATTTCAAAATATTCATGATAAATATGATGTTTTAATATCTAATCCTCCATATATCGCTTATTCTGATGAAGTAGATGTATTGGTTAAAAATAATGAACCACACCTTGCTTTATATGCGGATAATAATGGTTTAAATATTTATGAACGGATGTTCAAAGATTGTGAAAAGTATTTAAATGATAAATATATGATTGCCCTAGAAATTGGTTCTAGTCAAAAAAAAGATATACTTAATTTAATTAATCAGTATTTAAAAGATGTTAAAGTAATAACTAAACAAGATGCAACAAAAAGAGATCGTATGATATTTATTTTTAAAAATATTGATTTAAGTGAATAAAAATAGAAAATCACCTCATTATGATAATGAAAGGTGATTTTTTTGAAAAAGATAATTTTTGGTGTTATTGCAATTTTGATTGTATTTTTATTATATAAAAAAGAAGAATTTATTATTATTCCTAATGAATCTATTCGAATTAGAGTAATTTCTAATAGTAATAGTGTTAACGATTTATATCAAAAGAAAGTTATTAAAAATGATTTAGAAGATTATTTATATAGTTTATTAAATAATGTTTCTAGTATTGAAGAAGCAAGATTAATTATTCAAGATAACTTATCTAATGTTGATAAAATTATTTCTGATAAAGGAATTTCTAAATATCAAATTAATTATGGTTTTAATTATTTTCCTAAAAAGACTTATAGGGGAGTTTTATATCAAGAAGGTGATTATGAATCAATTGAAGTACGTTTAGGAGAGGGGATAGGGGATAATTATTGGTGTGTGTTATTTCCGCCACTTTGTCTTATTAATGAAAATGAAGAAACCTCTGATGTTACTTATCAATTATATGTTAAAGAACTCCTAGAAAATTGACATTTATGGTATTTTATGGTATATTACTCTCGTATCTGGAGGGGATATTATGAAGTTTAAAAATGTAACAATTTATTATAATGAAGAAAATGAATTTGAAAAGGCTAAATTTGAAACAGAAGATTTAAGTTTTGATGTTGACGATAAAGATAAATTTAATGATATAATCAAAAAGTTTGCAGGTCAGGAAAAGTTAACTATTTTTGAATTATTAGAAAATGATAAATTAGTAAAGAAAGTTACAAAAGTTGTTGAAACTAAAAAAGAAGATGAATTATCTGATGAAGAATTAGATGAAATTGTATTTGGTGTTGAAAAGAAAAAGAAAAAAGGGTTTGTCAAAAAATTAGTTATATATGGTAGTATTATAACTGTTTTAGGTGTGGGAATACATCATTCAATAAAACATGACCTTTTTGGGAAAAGAACAAAAGAATTGAATTCTAATAAAAAGGTAGAATCTACAGTCACAAATAATAATAAAGTAGTTAATAATAGTAATTTTACTATTGTTGATTCTGGAGAAGATAGTAAAGGTGAATATGGTGAAGTAATGGAAGAAGTTATTTTACGTGATGGTAGTAATTCGCAAGTTATATATTCATTAAGTGAAGATAAAAGAGTAGATTTAACTGAGAAAGAAATTTTAGAAGTTTTAAATGATACTAAAAGAATTGCTAATAGTAGTATGTTTGAGATTTCGCAATTTATTAATGGTAAAGATTTAACTGGTGAAGCATATTATTATAACTTTGAAAACAATTTTCCAGTAGGTAGTTATGACTACAAAGTTGTAAAATTATTTAGTGATATGCGTAATGAAATATTAAAAATGGCTTATAAAAGTAATAATGCTAAGAAATGTAAATCAAAAGTATCTGATTTTTATGATCTTTTTATGGAAGTTGTTATCCAAGGATCCAAAAGTTCGTATGGTGATTTAAAACTAGATTTTGATGATTTATCGGATATGGCGCAAGTGACTATTTTAGAAATGGGATCAGCGATGCTTACAGTAGATATTAATTATAAACATGAGAATTCTAAAGGTAGTTATACTAAAAAAGAATTGTTGGAAGAAGCATTAGAAATGTTAGAAGAAGATTTAATACCTGATTTAGTTGATAAAGGACGTAGTAGATAGTTAATAATTAGACTATGGATTTAGTTCATAGTCTTTCTTTTTGACATAAATGTCTTTTTGTATTATGATTAAATTGGTGATGTTATGTTAGTTAATAGTAATGAATTATTAAAGAAAGCTAAAAAAGAAAATAGTGTTGTTTATCAATTTAATATTAATAATTTAGAGTGGGCTAAATTTATTCTAGAAAAATGTAATGAATTAAATGTTCCTGTAATTTTAGGCGTTAGTGAGGGTGCTACTAAATATATGGGTGGTTATAATGTTGTTGTATATTTAGTTAGATCATTAATTAATGATTTAGATATTTCCGTTCCTGTTTGTATTCATCTAGATCATGGTAGTTCATTTGAAAATTGTAAAAAAGCGATTGATGCTGGTTTTACATCTGTAATGATTGATGCATCTAAATTTGAATTAGAAGAAAATATTTTAAAAACTTCGGAAGTAGTAAAATATGCCCATCGTTTTAATGTATCAGTGGAAGCTGAAATTGGGCATGTTGGTGGTATTGAAGATGGTGTTAGTGATGATATCTTGTTAGCCGATTATGATGAATGTTTAAAATTTGCTAGTGAAACAGGTATTGATTCTCTGGCTCCTGCTATAGGAACGGTTCATGGTATTTATAAAGGCGAATTAAATATTGCCTTTGAATTAATTAAAAAGTTAAGTAGTGGATTAGATATTCCACTTGTAATGCATGGTGGCAGTGGTTTAGAAGATAATATTTTATTAAAAGCTATTAATTGTGGAATTAATAAAGTTAATGTAAATTCCGATTTGCAAGCTGAATGGTATAAAGATGTTTGTGAATTTATTAAAAATAACCCAAATGTTTATGATCCAAGAAAAGTTATATCTAGTGGAAAAGAAGCTATATATAAAGTAATTGAATCAAAAATTAACATAATTAAATAAAATAAATAGTATATATTGAGGTGTAAGATGAAATTTCTTGAAATTGAAGGTAATCATTCTTTATCTGGAACAGTAAGAATTGGTGGTGCTAAAAATAGTGCTGTGGCTTTAATTCCTGCATGTATTTTAACAAAAAATAAGGTTACCTTAACTAATGTACCAAATATTTCGGATATTAATGATTTAGAAAATATTATGGTATATTTAAATGTTGATGTAAAAAGGGCAAGTGAAAGTATTGTAATTGATGCTAGTGAAATGAAAAACTTATTAATACCTAATGAATTATCAAGTAAATTAAGAGCTTCTTATTACTTTATGGCTAGCATGTTAGCACGTTTTAAAAAAGTAGAGATGTATTTTCCAGGAGGTTGTCAAATAGGAAGTAGACCAATTGATCAAACTTTAAAAGTTTTTAGAGCATTAGGGGCAACTGTTTTAGAGAAAGATTGTCTTTTCACGATTGAAGCCGAAGAATTAACTGGTTGTGAAATTGAACTTGATATGCCTAGCGTAGGAGCCACTGTTAATGCCATTATTGTAGCAAGTCTTGCTAAGGGAAAAACTGTTATTAAAAATGCTGCTCGTGAACCAGAAATAGTAGATTTAATTAATATGTTAAATCAAATGGGCGCTAAAATTGAAGGGGCTGGTAATAGTACTATTTCAATTGAAGGTGTTTCTGAACTTGATGGATGTTTCCATAATATTATCCCTGATCGAATTGAAGCGGGTACATATTTAATTTTAGGGGCTATGCTTGGTAATTATTTAAAAATAGATAATATAGTACCAGAACATATTAAATCACTTACCGATAAGTTAATAGAAATGGGTTCAGATATTGAAATAAATGAAGATTATATTATAATTAATGCTGTTAATAATTTAATGGCTACTAATATAAAAACTTTAGGGTATCCAGGCTTTCCAACGGACTTACAACAGCCATTTACAACTCTTTTAACCCAATCTTATGGAGAAAGTGAAGTATTAGAAACTATTTATGAAAATCGTTATATGAATGTTTTTTATTTAAACGAAATGGGGGCTAATATTAAGGTTGAAGGACGATTAGCCAAAATAAGCGGTCCTACTAAGTTAAAAGGTTCTAAAGTAGTAGCAACGGATTTAAGAGCTGGTGCTTCCTTACTTCTTGCCGGATTAAAAGCCGAAGGAAAAACAACTATTACGAATATTGAACATATTTTAAGAGGATATGAGGAAATAGTAGAAAAATTGACAAATATAGGTGCTAAAATAGAAATTAAAGAAATATAATAAATTGATTTAATTTCTTTTTTTTAGGTGCTTATGAAAAAAATAATTGGAATATTTTTATGTTTATTAACTGTTTTTTTAATATTTATAACTACAAATGATAATAAAATAAATTATTTATCAATTGGTGATACATTAACAAGAGGAATAAATTCTTATAATGTAGTTGGTTATGGATATAATGATTATGTTAAGAATTATTTAAAACGAAATAATTTATTACGTACTTTTAATAGTGATTATTATAATAATTCGATTATTGATTTTGAAAATGATATTATTAATAATAAAACTATTGTTATAAATGATAAAGAATATTATTTAAAAAAAATGTTACGTGAAAGTGACTTAGTAGTCATATCATTAGGAATGGATGAATTATCTTATTACTTTAATAATGATATTAAAAAGATTCATCAGGAATTTGATAAGATGTTACTTAATTTAGAAGATTTTATTAATGTAGTAAGATCATATGCGAAGAATGATATTATTTTTATTGGTTATTATAATCCT
>JAZULI010000172.1:0-3472 GCA_045603025.1 Bacilli bacterium | reverse complement strand
TATTGTTTTATTAAAAGGAATAAATATTCGTTTATTAGCGGATAGTGAAATTAGTGATTTAAAAAAAGTTAATGAGGTTAAAATTGATGATGAAGAGTTTTATAATCGATTTTCTCTTAATTTAGACCGTGATGAATATTTTTATTTACCAGGTAAAGTATTACATATTGATGGAGATAAAGAATATTTAGAAAGATGTATGAATTTTTATAAAAAGGTTAATATAAAGGCTATTGGAGTTCGTTTAAGTGAGGAATATATAAAGGATAAGATTGTATCATTAATTGATGAATATAAGCCAGATATTGTAGTTATAACTGGACATGATGCTTATTATCAGAGAATGGGTAGAGAAGATGATGTAAAAAATTATAAAAATACAATTAATTTTGTTAAAGCTGTTAAAGAAATTAGAAATCATTATCCTCATGATAAATTAATTATAATTGCAGGAGCTTGTCAATCTAATTATGAAGAGCTAATTAAGGCTGGTTCTAATTTTGCTAGTAGTCCTAAAAGAGTTAATATCCATGCACTAGATCCGGCTATTATTGCATCTTCTTTAGCCTTTTCAGAAAAAAATAAACCTATAGATTTAATAAAAATAATCGAAAAAACAAAGTATGGTTCAAAAGGAATAGGGGGAATAATTACAAATGGAACAATGTATGTGGGGTATCCTCGATGATTAATAAAATTAAAGAAATGGTTAATAATAAAAAAGGAGTAATATGTAAATTTCGTTTTAATGGTGCGAGAAATCAAATTGAAGAATTTGATGGTGTAATTGAAGGTGTATATAATTATATCTTTACAATAAAAACGATAAATTCGGAAATTAAATCATTTTCTTATAGTGATATATTGATAGGTAATATTGAATTTATAGAATAAAAAAATACCCAAAATGGGTATTTAGTACTACTTAATAAGTGCTTCTTTCTTTTTAGCATTACGTCTTATAACACTATAGATGTCTAATGGGTCATCAATATCATAATCAAAATCTTGATCATAGAATTTATCATGATTTTTAAGCATAAAACTCCGACGATTAAAAGCACCACTTATTTGTTCTCCTCCATAATGATGTTCTAAAGAACAATATTCAATATCAATGTTGCCCCGCATTTTTAATCACTGTTCCTTTCTTTTAAGATTTTTTGTTTATTATAATTATTAAAATTTAATATTTTCCTTAAAAGTGCGACCTTTAGAGTTTCTCCTATAAATTATATTTTGCGTGTATAATATAGATTTTATTCAATTAATTCTAATAAGAAATATTTAAAAATTGTAATAAACGATTGTAAATAATTTAGTTAATATAATAACTTAAATATTTACGAATTAATTATAATAAGGAATTTTTTGAATAACCACCTTTTTCAAATAGAATTTTAAATTTTTTTATCGAATTTCAGGAGAGAAGCAAAGTTTTATAAGTTTATAATAAAATATCTCACCATTTGATGAGATATTCTATATTTATTTTACCAAGTTCCAGTCCAGTATACATCGGCTGATTGCATTGAATCATATTTATTAGTAATTGCTGAATAAAGGGTTAATCCACCTGATCCTGCCATGTAATTATTATTTGCCGAAGTAGCACTTACAGTTTCGGTAGCATGTGCATAATCTCCAGCACCATATTGACTTGTAATTGTAGTACTTTGATTTAATTTAGTAACTTCAAATGTCATATCTTGGCATAATGTAATTACTGATTTGCTCGTAGGTAGTTGAAAGACTGTTCCAAGTCCATTATTGAATTCTTTTATGTATGCATCATCTGAGACATATGTTATACCATTAATTGTATATAATTGTGAAAAATCTTGTGGTGCTGTGGGATCAACAATGGTCGAATCAAATCCCATACTCATAATGTCGTGACTTCTTGTAGCAGGCATAGTTTTCCAATACAAATAAGCACGATAAGTTTTGTAATTATTTCCATTACTACTTGAATTTATTGATGCAGTTAATCTTTTATAAGTAGTTTCAGAAGTTCCTGAAGCAAAGAAAGAAATATTTTCATTCTCTCCCATTTCATATTCTTCCTGAGTGATTTCATATGTTTCGCTATTGGTAATTCCATATCGTGTAGTGCTAATTGTTTTTAAATATTTTGTTGTTGAAACAATATCTGGATTGTTTGTGTTAGCATTGTTGTATTCTTCTAAAGTCATGTTATAGATGTCATTAATGGTGTAACCAGCGTCCATAAGTTCTAAGAATCTTTCTTCGGTGATATTTACATTGTTGCTGTTTACTATAATTATGTCATTTTCTAGTGCTGATACATTTTTAAAACCAATAAGCAGTAGTATTAAAAATGCAATATTAAAAATCTTTTTCATATTAATACCTCCTTTTGAAAAAAATTCAAATTGATTATATATATTTATTTGAAAAAAAACTACCCCTTTTAATGGGAATAGTTTTAAATCTTTTCGAATTGATGGAGAGTTAATAAAATAATTTGTTATTACTTTCTTTAATGGAAAGTTTTATTTTAAATGTTTTTGTTATATTGTTAATATTAGTATCGGTGTAATATATGGTAAAATATGCATCATTTTTGATAAAAGATAGATTTTGTTTAGAATTATGTAGTTCAATTGCAGAAAAAGCATTTTTCACTGTTGTATAATGATCAAAGTCAATGTGATTTATTTGTATTAGTGTGTTATTAATAGTTATAGAATATTTTAATGATTTTATTTTGTCATTTAGAAAATCATCCGTTGAGTTAAAAAGTTGCACTTTGTTAATTGAAAGGTAATAATTATTGTGTGATTTTATAAAAAGTCCTTCTATAAATAAATTTTCATCTTCACTTACTAATTCATAAACTTCCATTTGACCATAATTATTAATTGTGTATATGTAAGAATATATTGTAAAGAATAGGAGAATAACAATTAAAAATAAAAGTATGATTTTTAATATTATCATTTTCTTTAAACTATCTTTATTAATAATTTTGTTAATCATATTTCTTGAAATAAACGAATTCTTGATTTTCTTGCACTTAGATAATTCATATAAACTAATATTAAATATTTCTGCTAGTTTAATCATTGTCTCTAAATCAGGTAATGAATTACCACATTCCCATTTAGAAATTGTTTTATAATTAACGTTTAGCAGTACCGATAATTGTTCTTGTGTTAAACCTTTTTCATTTCTAAGATCTGCTATAAAATTACCAAAAGCAGTTTTATCCATAAAAATCACCCATGTGAATTATAACACATTTACTTAAATTAACAAAGAAAGTTAACAAAATACAATTTTTTAAAAAAATGTCTTTTTTATTATTCTCTAAATTTTCGACAAGAAAAAAATAAAATATTAATCATAATATTTTGTGATTTTATATTATAATTAATATTTTTTTTAATTTGAATTTTTTATTAATCGTTCTTCTAATTTAGTAATCAGATAATAGAATAATGTTGAA
>JAZULI010000171.1:0-2980 GCA_045603025.1 Bacilli bacterium | reverse complement strand
AAATTAAATTATGATTATACTTACGATTTAAATATTTTAAAATATCATCATTAAATGATTCAATTCCAATACTAATTCGATTAACCTTATTTTGTTTCATCAATAATAATTTATCTAAATCAATATTTTCTGGATTAACTTCCATTGTAAATTCAATATTTTTATCTAACTTAAAAACTTTTATAATATGAAATAATTTTTTTAAATCATCTATATCAAGAGAACTAGGTGTTCCCCCACCAATATAAAGAGTTTCTATTACTTCTCCTTGATATAATAAATTTATTTCTTTAGATAAAGCATCTAAATATTTATTAACTACTTCTTTATTATAAAATTGTTTACAAAATCCACAATAACTACATATATGTTCACAAAAAGGAAGATGAATATAAACACTCTTAATCATCAATTTCCTCATTCGATAATACCGTTAAGAAAGCTTCTTGGGGTATTTCAACAGTTCCTAACATTTTCATTCGTTTCTTTCCAGCTTTTTGTTTTTCAAGTAATTTTTTCTTTCTTGAAACATCCCCACCATAACATTTAGCAAGAACATCTTTTCGCATTGCTTTAATATCACTTCTAGCGATTACTTTAGAACCAATTGCGGCTTGAACAGGAACAACAAACATTTGCCGTGGAATAATCTTTTTTAAATTTTCTACAACAACTCGACCCCTAGCATAGGCAAAATCTTTATGAACAATCGTACTTAAAGCATCAACAATATCACCGTTAAGTAATATATCTAATTTTACTAAATCACTCTTCTTATACCCAATTAATTCATAATCAAATGAAGCATATCCTTTGGTACTACTTTTTAATTTATCAAAAAAATCATAAACTATTTCCGAAAGTGGTAATTCATAATGAATAATTACCCTTTTAGGATCAATATATTCTAAATTAAGATAATTTCCACGTTTATTTTGACACAATTCCATAATTGGACCAATATATTCACTTGGAGTAAAAATATTGGTTTTAATATATGGTTCACTAATATATTCAATATTAACCCGTTCTGGCATTTTTTGGGGAGAGTCAATCATAACAATTTCTTTATTGGTAAGCCCAACTTCATAAACAACACTTGGACTAGTTGCAATTAAATCTATTTTAAATTCCCTCTCAATTCGTTCTTCAATAATTTCCATATGAAGAAGACCTAAAAATCCACAACGAAAACCAAAACCTAAAGCAGTTGATGTTTCTGGTTCAAAAATTAATGATGCATCATTTAATTTTAGTTTTTCTAAGGCTTCTCTTAATTCATTATAACGACTTGTTTCGGTTGGATAAAGTCCTGCAAAAACAACTTGTTTCATTGGTTTATATCCTGGAAGCATTTCTGTAGATTCATTTGATAAAATAGTAACTGTATCTCCTACTGAAACATCACTAATACTTTTAATACTTCCCCAAAGATATCCTACTTCACCACAAACTAATTCTTGTTTTTTCTTAATACTAGGTTTATAAACTCCTACTTCCGTTACATCATAAATAGCACCAGTAGACATTAATTTTATTTTATCCCCAGTTTTAATCTTACCATTTTTAAGGCGCATCATGATAATAGCCCCTTTGTAAGAATCATATATACTATCAAAAATTAAACCTTGTGTTTTATTATTAACACTACCATTAGGGGAAGGAATTCTTTCGATTACTGCTTCTACTAATTCTTTAATTCCAATGCCATTTTTGGCACTAGTTAAAATTATTTCATCTTCCCTAAATCCAAAAGTATCGACTAATTCTTTAGTTACTTTTGGAATATCAGCATTAGGTAAATCGATCTTATTAATAACGGGAATTATTGTTAAATTATTATCAAGAGCTAAAAACAAATTAGCTAAAGTTTGTGCTTCAATCCCTTGAGCCGCATCAACGACTAAAATAGCCCCATCAGTTGCCGCTAAACTTCTACTTACTTCATATGAAAAATCAACATGACCTGGAGTATCAATTAAATTTAAGATATAATCTTCATCTTTATATTTATAATTTAATTCAACCGCATTTAACTTAATTGTAATTCCACGTTCTCTTTCAATATCCATACTATCAAGCATTTGTTCTTTACTTTCACGCAGACTTACAGCATTAGTAATTTCTAATATACGATCTGCAATTGTGCTTTTACCATGATCAATATGAGCAATAATTGAAAAATTACGAATATTTTCCTGTTTCATAAAATCACCTATTAGATATTTTATCATTTTTATTATTAATTCTCAATAATTAGAAAAAAATAACCTAGAATTTATCTAGATTATTTTAAACCTATATTAATTAAATTGAAAATACATGTCATAGTCTCAATAATTTGATACTACTGTTAACATATAAATTATTCTATTCTTCTTAATCCCTATCATAAACCCAAACATTAATAATTTTACTTACTTTATTATTGACTAAAATCTGTACTGATGTATGTCCCAAACCATTAGCACTAATTATACCATTTTCTGAAACAGTTGCTATACTTTCATCGTCCGATTCATATTTTATGCTAGTAACATATGCATTATTTGGAGTAAATACAGGATTTATATTAACTTGATTTCCTATCTTAACTTTAAATTGAGAAGAAACTTCTATATCTTTTAAACTAACACCCAAATCTCCTTGATAAACTATCGCAATACACTCATCAGAATAGTTTTGAAGATTAGAATGTATATATGTAGCTAATATAACTGTTTCACCTAAGTTAATTCCTTTTAAATTACCATTATTATCAACAATAGCAATTTCATTATTAATACTTTGCCATTCAATATTATTACCATCATTATTTTTTAATTTAACAGGAACCTTAGTTATACTATCTATTTTAACTTCTATTTTTTCCTTTAAGATATCTATACTAGGTAAATTGCTATCATTGTTACGTTGAATACTTAATAATAAAATAAGCGAAATAATCAATAGCACAAATACAATAATAATCCATCGTATA
>JAZULI010000170.1:0-3358 GCA_045603025.1 Bacilli bacterium | reverse complement strand
CGTATAAAATTCGTTTTATTCCAAAACTTTACATGAAAACTACTCACTCCATAAACAAATGTTTTGTTCATATTATTATTATGTTTTCGAAAATATTTAGGATATTTATGAATTGGAATACGACAAGTATCAACTAAACCTTTAATTTCAATATCATTATCTATTTTAGTATTTTCACCATCGCTTATAAATTTAATAATCTTACTTTTCCATTCTCTAGTTTCTAAAATTACCCCTATTCCACAATTAAAATCTTCATAATACTTATCATTCTTATTATATAATTTTCTTTTACTACCTACGTAAAAATTTCCTAAACCATAAAAAATATTATTTCTTTTGTCATATGCTTGAACTACTTTATGATGATGCCCTACTATTGCTTTTACTCTTTTTTTATATGATAATTCACGAAAATTTTTAAAATGAAGTGGTTGAGGTAATTTTTCATATTCATATCCACCATGAAACGAAAAAATAAAATGTGGTGCTTCCCTTTTATTAACAATATTTTCAATTACATTAAAATCCAAAAAAGCTATCCCTGGTCTTTTAGCAGTTGCTTCAACACATCCTTCATCAGGCCACCCAAAACCATAAAAATGAATTTTTTGACCATCTTGTTCTAAAATATATGGTTTTAAACTTTCATATTTATCCATTCCGGCACCAAAATGACCAATACCATTTTTATCAAGTAATTCCAATAATCTTTTAAATCCTCTAGTAGAATAATCTAAAATACTATTATTAGCTAGATTAACCGCACGCACATTCAAAAGTTTTAATACTTCAATTGATTTTTTACTACAAAATGGTTTATTAATCTTTTTATCTTTGAATCTTGCTTCTAATGGTGCATCAAAATTTAAAATAGTTATTAAGTCATTTTCTTTGATAAATTTACTTATTTCCAAAATATCATCATTTATTCGATCATAATTATAAAAAAAATCACCAAGAAATAATAATCTCATTTTACTACCAATACTTTTTTTAACAATTAATTAAAAAAACCTTTCCTTAACAAAAGTATATCATAATATAAAAAAATAGGTAATAAAAAAAAACGCTAATGCGTTTAAATACATATGGCGTCCTGGCAGGGATTCGAACCCCGGACCGATGCCTTAGAAGGGCATTGCTCTATCCAGCTGAGCTACCAGGACAAAATTCAAAAATATTATATAATACTTTTGAATAAATTTCAAGTCCTATTGTTATTTTTTTATCGACAAAAATCATCTAATTTAATAAATCATCATTTATTTCTTCAATTAAGTTATTATCTTTAATTTCGACATTACTAATACTATCAAATTTCTTTTTGATTTTATCAGTAGTAATTTGAAAATTTTCAACATCTTTATTAACTGTTTGAATACTTTTAGATAATTTGTCAAAACGATCTTTAAATCGATTAAACTCGATTCCTAATTTATTTAATTCTTCATGAATAATACTAGTATATTTATCTCGTTCAATATTTTGAATAATCATCATAATCATTGTTAAGGTTGAGATTAATGTTGTTGGAGAAACTAACCATACTCTTTTTTTATAGGCATATTCAATTAAATCCCCATGATAAGCATTGATTTCTGCAAAAATAGCCTCTGCCGGCAAAAACATCATAGCTTGATTACTAGTAATTCCTTCAATAATATATTTACTAGAAATAGCATCAATATGTTTTTTAACATCACTTTTGAATTGTTTTAATGCCATATTACGCTCATATTCGCCTAGTTTTCGATCAACCATTATGCGATAATTTTCTAAAGGAAATTTTGAATCAATTGCAATAGTTCCTAAAGGGTTAGGTGCAAAAATAACTGAATCAGCTATTGTATCATTAGGTAATTTATATTGTATTTGATATAATTTATCATTTTTATCACCAAAAACATTTTTTAAAATATTATTAAGATTAACTTCTCCAAAAATACCACGAGTTTTCTTATCCGTTAAAATACTTTCTAATGAAACAATATCCATTGATAAATTATCAATTTTCTTTTGAGCCTCATCTATTTTGGAAAGACGTTCAATAACATTTGTAAAAGTTTTGTTAGTTTTTTCAAAATTTTGATCAATTCTCTCATGAACATTCCGATTAATTAAATCAAGTTTATTATCTATTTGATTATTCATTTTATTAAAATCAATCACTATTTCTTTAGATAAATCATTTTTAAAATCACCTATTTCTTTAGTTACATTAACTTCAAATCTTGAAAGCCTTTCTATCATATCTAAATTATTTTTATTATTATCTATTCTATTTCTATTACGATTTATCATCATAATTACTACTAAAATAATTAAAACAATCAATAAACTTATTATTATATACTCCATCATGACCTACTTTCTAAATAATTTATGGCATCTTTCAATGTTTTAACTTCAACAACCAAAATTTTATAATTATTTTTTTCTTTTTCTTTTATGGCTTCTTTATAATTTTCACCACTAGGAACTAAAAAGATATCAGCTTTAGCTTTTTCAGCTCCTTTTAATTTATATTTAACACCACCAATACTTCCAATATTACCCAAACTATCAATAGTACCAGTTCCTACTATTTTTAAACCACTAGTTAAATCCTTTTCAACTAGACGATTATAAATAGCAAGGCTCAACATAAATCCCCCACTACTTCCACCTTCTCTATTAGTAAAACCAAGTTCAATATCACGATTATATTCATAATCATACGATTTAATTAAATAAACACCTATTTTCTTTTCACCATTATGTTCAATTACTTTTGCATCACATAAGATTTCTTTATTGTTTCTAGAAACTAAAATATTTATACTATCATTTATTTCTAAATTTCCAACAGTGTTATTAATATCATCATAACTATTAATATCAATATCATTTATTTTTAAAATAACATCGTCAATAAGCAAATTAGTTTTAGCATTATTATCAATACTTAATACCTTATAAACTTCTTTATTTATAATTAATTCTTCGCCAGCTAATTTATAAGCATTAATAATCGCATTATCAATTGATTCTTGTAAATAAAGTTTTTCACGTTTCCAAATATCTTCACTTGATTCATCATTATCAATTTGATAATTATCAATACTTTCTCTATCCCAATTAAAGATATAACTTAATAGATAAGTTGGGATGGTTGCTTTAATATTTTTGACATATGCTAAATTAAAACTTCCTTTTTCTAAATACTCATCTTGAATACTAATACGTTTGTCTAAATTGATTGTTCCTCCACCTGTGTAAATATAAAATGGAAGAGGATATAGACAAATTAATAATAATATTAAATATATAATTAAAAATTTGTAATTATTCTTAATAAACTTTTTTATCTTTTCAT
>JAZULI010000169.1:0-10192 GCA_045603025.1 Bacilli bacterium | reverse complement strand
AATATTTTATTAAAAGAAATGACTATTTAATTATTAATACCAGAAGAAAGATTAAAAATAATGACTTAGGATTATTTTTAATTAATGATAAATATCGTATTATGCAATATAAATATTCTGATGGTTTTTATATTTTAGAAGATAATGAACAAGAAATTTTAAATAAAATTAATTTAATAGGAATAGTTGAACATATTTATAGAAAAAAATTATAAAAAAAGAGAGAAAATCTCCCTCTAATAAATTGAACCACATCTTGAACCAAGGATTATTGCTAATAAAATATATAAAACCACAATTATTAAAAACCAATTGTTTCCTTGTGAGCAACATGAAGTTACAGTTTCATGTGTTTGACAATTATTCATATAAACCTCCTAACTAATTATATATAAGCACCAACAATGATCACTAGTAAAATAAATAAAACTAAAACGATAGCATAAGAAGATACATAGTTATTACACATAATTCAATTCCTCCTTCTTTATATTATTCGATATTATTTTATGGTATTTTTAAAAAATGGTGCAGGACAACATACTATTTTATGTAAATTATGTTGTTTTTTGAATTTAAATTTGTTATCATTTATATTGTATTGAATGGAGGATGTATGAAAAAAATACTATATATTTTTATATGTAGCTTAATGATTTTATCATTAACAGGATGTGGAGAAAATCCAAAACTAGAAACGGGAGAAGATGTTTTAGTATCATTTGAAGATAGTAATTTAAATATTTCGGTTGAAGAGTTATATAATCGTTTAAAAGAAGAATACGGAATTAATTTCCTAATTGAATTAGTTGATCAAAAAATCTTAGATTCAATTTATGAAACTGATAGTATAGCAGAAGGCTCAATTACTAATCAAATTGAAAGTATGGAAGTATACTATGGTGGCCCTGAAGAGTTTTTAAAAACTCTTCAAAATGCTGGTTATGAATCGGTTGAAGAATTTAAAGAAAATTTATTAATTAATTATAAACGTGATTTGGCCGTTAAAGACTATGTTAAAGAAAATTTAAAAGATAGTGATATTAATAAATATTATGAAAATGAAATGTTCGGTGATATTACAGCAAGTCATATTTTAATTAAAGTTAATACTGATGAATCAATGACTGATGATGAAAAAAGAGAAGTTGAAAATAAAGCTAAAGAAAAAATAAAAGAGATTTATACTAAATTAGAAGAAGGTTCTGATTTTTACGAATTAGCTAAAGAATATTCTGAAGATACTGCTAGTGCTATTAATGGTGGTCGACTTGATGCTTTTAATAAAGGTGAAATGACAGAAGAATTTGAAAAAGCTGCTCAAAAGTTAGAGGTTGGTAAATATACAACAACTGCTGTTTTAACAGAATATGGATATCATATTATTTATAAAGAATCTGAAAAAGATAAACCTAAATTAGAAGAAGTAAAAGAAACAATTATTAATAATTTAGTAAAAGAAGAAATGACTAATAATAGTAAATTACAATATGAGGCTCTTATTGAATTACGTAAAGAATATGGTATTGTAATTAATGATGAAGATTTAAATACTTATTATGATAATGCTGTTAACAATTGGTTATATGGTGAAGACTAGAAATAGTCTTTTTCTTTATAAAAAAAAGAACTTGTTATTTAACAAATTCCTCTAAATCACTTACATTCATAAAGCCCGTATGACTTTTAATTAACTTACCATTTTCAAATAAGATTAATGTAGGAATACTCATAATACCATATTTTTTAGCAACTTCACTATGTGTATCAACATTAACTTTTAAAACATCAATCTTATCAAATGTTTTTAAAACTTCACTTTGCATCCGACAAGGTCCACACCAATCAGCATAAAAATCAACTAACACCTTTTTGTTATTAATTTCATTGTCGAAATCATTTTCTAAATATTTTATCATTTTATTCTCCTTTATACTTAATTAGAATACTATCTATATTCTTAACATTTAATTTACCCTTATCAACTAACTTTTCAACAACTGAAACATCTGTTACTTTATTTTTCAAAACTAAATCAACAATTCTTAGATTCATTTCATTAACATTATCTATTTCCGATAATTTAGATATTTCATCCGCTAGTTCTAAAGTATCATTAGTTATTTTATTTAAAACAGGAGTTTTCGTCAAGATAATATTTGCATATTTACTATCATTTGTAAATGATAAATTTAAAGCTGGTTGGGTTATAAAAAATATTACGATATAAGCAATTACATAACCTTTAATTAAACCAACAAAAAATCCTAATATTTTTGATGGAATACCCAAAACAATTGTAAATCTCAATATTTTTTCAAATATTCCAGTTATAGATACTAAAATTTGATAAATTGCATATAAAATTGCAGTAACAATTATAAAAGCAATAGACTGATATACTACGATATTTAAAGCGGTAGCCCCTCTTAAAAAATTAGGAAAATCCATAAATGGAAAATTAAGTACCAAAAAGTCTCCAATATAATTTTTTAACTTATAAGATAATATAAAGATAATAATTATTCCTATAAATAGTATTAATTCTTTAAAAACTCCCCTTTTAAAACCTAAAATTCCCGAAAAAATTATTATAGCAACAATTATTATATCTAATAAATTCATAAAATTTCTCCTTAATATATTATATTTATAATTCTAAATAAAAAGATATGATAAACCATATCTATATTATATCATCATTTACAACATTATCTGATGGCATTATCATTTGAACATCATTCAAATTTATTTTATCCATTTGATTAACAACAGGTTCTACTACTGGTGTAACAACTGGCTGGGTAGTAATAGGGGTTGGATTAACAACAGGTTCTACTACTGGCGTAACAATTGGTTGGGTAGTAGCAGGTGCTGGAGTAACCATAGGTTCTACTACTGGCGTAACAACTGGCTCTATAGTAACAGGTTCTGGATTAACAGCAGGTTCTACTACTGGTGTAACAATTGGCTCGATAGTAGCAGGTGCTGGATTAACAACAGGCTCTACTATTGGTGTAATAACTGGCTCGATAGTAGCAGGTGTTGGATTAACAACAGGTTCTACTACCGGTGTAACAGTTGATTGCATTTCTACTGAATTATTATTATTATTATTATTATTATTATTATTCATTAAATTTTGATTTAAAACATTCTCATCAACTTTTATAGGCGTTGCTTCAATAACTTTTTCATTTACAATTTTATTATTATCAACATTTTTATTTTTACCACCATTTTTACCACCTATTATAAATATTAATAATGCCAATATAATTAAAACTATTCCCCCAACAATTAATAAACCTGGCATTTTAAAAAACCATTCTAATGTAATTTCTTCCATCACTATCACCTATCTATTCTTATTATATATTCATAATATCAAAAAAAAAGTATAAAATCAATGATTTTCATACTTATTTTATTTTAAAATATTTATCGACTACTAATAATTGTCCCCATTTCTACTCCTGATAAAACTTTTATCAAGTTATTTTTATCATTAAAATTAATTACTAAAATATCAATATTATTCTTCATACATTCTTCTATTGCTGGAATATCCATAACTTTAATTTGTGGGTTATCTAAAACTTCTTGATGGGTTAATTTATCATACATTTTAGCATCATTATATTGATTAGGATCCTTATCATATACACCATCAACATTTGTTAATTTTATAATTACATCAGCTCTTATCATACTTGCTTTATTACTAGCACAAGTATCAGTAGAACATCCAATATGTCCAGTACCTCCACCAAATATAACAACATTTTCATTATATTTTTCTAAAACTTCTTCCATACTTAATTTTGGAATTAATCCATTTAAATCAAATGGAGTACTAATTACGCAAGGAACACCTTCTTTTTTAAAAGCATCCGCTAACCCTAAGGCATTAATGGTTGTACCAAGCATCCCCATTGTATCAACAAATAATGGCTCCATATCTTTATTACTTCTTCCACGAAAGAAATTACCACCACCAATTACAATACCAACATTATAACCTAAATTCTTTACCTCTTTAATAAGTTTAGCAATCTCTGAAGTCTTTTCTTTAGAAACATTTTCAATATCCCCCATTAGAGATTCACCACTTAATTTTATTAATAAATTCTTATACATTTTACTCCTCCACATATTCCTTAATATTATCCATAATCTCATTACTTATATCTTCAATAGTTCTAATCTCATTATCTTTAATACAATTGATATTTGTCCAATTATAAATTTGAGATAATTCAATATATGCCATTTCCGAATTTTTTAAATGTTCCTCACATTTTTCATGTTCATCTAAACTAGTACGATTTTTCTTTAATTCAAATGCATATGAATATGGAACATGTAAGAAAATTGTTTTATCGGGTTTTGGCAAATCTAATAACCAAAACTCTAATTTATCAATCCATTGATACATATGAAAGCGCTCATCATCATCTTTAATTTTACTACCTTGATGTGCCATATTTGAAGTAACATAGCGATCACATATAACAAAATATCCATCATCTAAATATTTTTTTAAAAGTGGTAAATTATATTTACGATCAGCAGCATAATAAAGAGATGCTACTTTAGAATCTACATTAACGGCCCCTTCACTAAACCAACAATCACTTATTTCGCTTTTTCCTAAATAAGGGCCACCAACAATCTTTCCCGTTGGACTATCGTAGTTTGGAAAAGTAATTCTAACCGCTTTCTTTCCCATCTTATTAAGCTTTTCTACTAATAATTTACTTTGTGTTTCTTTTCCAGAACAATCAGTTCCTTCAATTACAATTAATTTACTCATATTCATATCCTTTCATATAAGACATGTTGGTAAGAAATATCTCCATCACTGTTTTCACCTAAAATTGTCTTTTTATATTTATCTTTTTCAAAACTTGGAAAATAAACTGTTGCTTCTTTTTCTTCCATCGGTACTTCAGTTAAATAAAGTTTGTCCGCATATGGTAAAAACTGTCTATAAATACTAGCTCCACCAATTATAAATACCTCATCATTTATTTTTTTTATCTCTTCTAATACCGAATCTATACTATAAAATATATCAACATCTGGTATTAGTTCCTCTTCTGGAAGCATTAAAACAATATTTCGTCTATTTGGTAATTTTTTAGGAAGAGATTCAAAAGTTTTTCTTCCCATAACAACTGTTTTTCCTAAAGTTATTTGCTTAAAGAATTTTAAATCATTTGGTAAATGCCATATTAAATCATTATTTTTTCCTAATTCTAAATTTTTTCCAACACACGCTATCATCGATATTTTCATAAATCCTCCTATTGCGCAATTGGAAAACTTATTTTTCCATAATGCTCATAATCAACTATTTTAATATCTTCTAACTTTCTTGAATTATCAAAATCATAAAAATTCTTAATATCTTTATTTATCCACAATTTTGGGGCTTTTAAATCCGGCAATTCTTTTCCTCTTCTTATTTGTTCTTTTATTCCCTCAATTTGATTTACATAAATATGAGCATCTTTTATACTCCAATACATTTTTCCTACTTTCAATCCACAAACATGAGCAATTAAATTAGCTAAAACAGCATATTGCGTTACATTAAATGGTAATCCCAAGGGAACATCACAACTTCGTTGATGAACCCATAAATTTAATTTACCATCTGTTACATCCCATTCAGAACACCATACACAACTAGGAAGAACGGCAGTATCTAAGTACTCATTTTGCCATAAACTCATAATCATCCTACGATCAGTTGGATTATTCTTAATTTTATCAATTAAATTATCTATTAATTTATATTTATTAACAATCCATCCATAAGCAGTTCCAATTGTATGAGCCCATTCTTTTCCAAATTCTTTTGTTATTTCTTCCTTTACTAATTTACCATTTTCATCAGGCATCATTTGATTAGCATGCCAAAAACCATTCTCATCAATTTCCCATTCATCCCAAATATGATTACCTCTTTCTTGTAACCATCTTACATCATTACTCTGTGCTTGATAAATCCAAAATAATTCCGTAATAGCATTTTTAAAAAATAATTGTTTCGTTGTTAAAATAGGAAATTCCTTAGATAAATCAAATTCAAAAGACCATCCTGGAATTTTAATAGTATTAATTCCAGTACGATTTTCTACCTCTACTCCCTTTTTCAAAATAGTTTCACATAATTTTAAATATTCTTTATCCCATTTACACATATACATCTATCTCCTATAACATTGTATCAAATTTTTTATAATTACACCATATTCTAGACAAAAAAATATTTATTCATATTAAACATTTTTTTAATGTTTTTTATAAAAACTATTATTATAAATTATATTTTAATTCACAAAAATTAATAATCAAAAACAAATAAGCATAAAAAGTGGTTTTTTTTTATCTTTTATATTATAATTATTATTAATGATGGTTATATAAAAAAGAAAGAGGTTATTATGAAATTTGTTGAAAATATTAAAGAAGAAGATTACGAACTTTTTATGCAAGAAATGAATGAACAAGCCCATTTTTTACAATCAATTGAATGGATGAAAGTCTCTAAATATAAAGGATTAATTCCACACCTTGTTGGAATTACCGAAAATGGAAAAATAATTGCAACTTCATTAATGCTACAAAAAAAATTACCATTAGGATATTCTTATTTTCAAATTCCACGCGGTTTTACCATGAATTATAAAAACAAAAAATTATTAGATTTTTTTACTAAAGAAATTAATAAATATACAAAAAAATTCAAATCAATATATATTAAAATTGATCCAGATTTACAACTTCATAAGCTTAATCATGATGGCAATATAATTGAAGGTGAAAATAATTATAATCTTATAGAATATATGCAATCACTTGGATATAAACATTTAGGTTATAACAAATTTTTTGAAAGAAGTTATCCAAGATACACATTTAGAATCAATATTGAAGATGATATTGAAACAATTACTTCACGCTTTCATCAATCTTCAAAACAACGCATAAAGAAAGCGGAAACATTTGGAATTAAAATTTATGAAGGAAACTTAAATGATGTTGAAAAATTTCATCAATTAATGGTTAAAACTGAAAAAAAGAAAGATTTTTACTCACATAATCTTGATTTTTATAAATATTTTTATCAAACATTTAAAGAAAAAAATCATGTTACATTATATATTGCCGAAATTGATATTAATGAAACAAACATAAAAATTGACGAAGAATTAAAAAGATTAAAAAGTGAATTAGAAAATAGTATTAATTTAAATAAAAATCAAAAACAAACATTAACTAAGCAAATTGAAGGATATGAAAATTCTAAACAAGAATTCATTGATATCCAAAAACAAATTGGAAATAATATAATTTTAAGTTCATATATGATTGTCAAATATGGTAAAAAATGTTGGACTTTATATTCTTGTAATGAACCCAAAGTTAGAAATGCATATGGAAATTACTTGATATATAAAACCCAAGTAATTAATGCTCACAATGAAGGATATAAAATTTTTGATGCTTTTGGAACAATCGGTGATCCTAAAGCAGATAAAAATCTTGCTGGATTGCACGAATTTAAGAAAAAATTTGGTGGCGAATATATAGAATTTATTGGTGAATTTGACTTTATTCAAAAAAAACTTTTATATTTTCTATTTACAAAATTAGTACCATACTATCGCAAATTTATTAATAAACAATTAAAAAGAAAAAACACTAATTAAAATTAACTATATACCAAAAGACAAATGGCTAACACCATTTGTCTTTTACTATTTTATAATTACTTTTTCAATTATATATTTCAAACTTAATGTTTTTTTCTTAAGAATTTTATTTTCTTTAATATTCCTTCCCCATATATATCATTAATCATTCCATTTTTATAATTAATAGTAAAATAAATTAAAGATCCAATAATTGTATAAATTATAACTATAACAATATTAATTAAACGACTAGTAAATGTAAATGGAACAAGATATCTAAGTAACAATAAAACCCCCGCCATCACTAAAACTGAATTAATAATATTGTAAATTTTCTTAATTGTAATTTGATAATTTATATTGTACTTTTTATTTAAGAATTTCAAATTCATAACTACACATACACCATATCCTAATATAGTAGCTAATGTTGAACCAAAATAAGCAGGTAAACCTATCATATCAAATAAATATAAAAGCGGAATATTTAAAATAATATTAGTTAATAAACCGGCAAATAATGATTTAAACACCTGTTTATACTCTTTCATCATTTGAGTAATTGTAAGTGTTACTATAAAAAGAGTAGATGCTAAAGCAACAAATACATAAAAACTATATACACTTGGTCCATATTGACTAGTACCATAAAAAATAGTCCATACAGGCTTAGCTAAAATACTTAAACCAACAGTCATTGGTAAAACTAAGAATAACAACATTGATAAAGCTTTATTTATTTTTTCGTTAAGATCTGCCATATCTTTTTTCACAAAACTATTCGTAATATTAGGAATTAAACTAATAGTAATACCAGTTGCAATTGAACTAATAATCATATTTATTTTTAATCCCCATGTAGATATCACACTCATTATTGTTTCAGCATCAGCTACAGAATAACCTATTCCTTTTACTAAAACCGATACTAACATAACAACATCTACGGAATTATATAAAGACTTAAATACATCTATCATTGTAAAAGGAAATGCATAATAAAATATTTTTTTCAATATTTCTTTATCAGTTATTTTAGGTTCAACAACTTCTAATTCTCTCTTTTCTAATACATTTTTATTATCTTTTGTTTTCTTATATAAATATATTAAGGCTGCCAATCCCCCAGCTGTTGCCGAAAATACGGCAATGCCAACAGTCGTATCTAAACTTAAATTTAATACTTTTAATCCTAAAAAACTACCAAAAATGATAATAGAAACTCTTACTAATTGTTCAATAATTTGCGAAATCGAAGTTGGAGCAATAAATTTATGTCCTTGTAGATAACCACGATATATACTTAATGTTGGAACAACTAAAATAGCGGTAGAAATCATTCTTATTACAAATGTTACTTCTTCAATAGTATTCCCACCTTCAATATCCTTAATAATGATGGTTGCAAAAAATTCAGCGAATATCATTAAAAAAATAAAACACAATATACCAACTAAATTTAAAAATTTTCTCCCTAATTTAAATGCTCTTTCTTTAGCATTATAATAACCAAGAGTATTATATTCACTAATTATCTTACTTATTGCAAGTGGAATACCAGCAGATGATATTCCCAAAAATATAGAATAAATATTATAAGCATATCCATATAAAGCTCCACCTTTATCACCAATTATACTATAAAAAGGTATAACATAAAGTAAACCAACTATCTTACTTATAACTATTCCAAAAGTTGCTATAAAAGCCCCTTGCATAAAACTATTTTTCTTTAATTCACGTTTATTTTTCACTATAATATCACCACTATTTCGTATATTTTTCTAATGCTATCATCCTTACCATTATCACATAAACTACTACTTATTGCAAGATAACTAAATTCTATCTATCTTCAATTTCATTATTATTAAAATTTACATTTAAAAACTTTCTACTAGATAAATAATCACACATATGAACAAAATTTTCACATTTAGTTTTAGGAACTGGTAATATCTCATTTCCATCATAATCTTTATTCCATGGTCCCATATGACTTTCAACAACTTTACCAAATAATTTTAATTCATCATCAGTTAATTCAATCTTATCTTTATTTTCAAATACAAAATTTTTAATTAATGTCGGATGATTAGCCTGCGTATAACGATTATGTGTTAAACCACTTTTTAAGCCATCATGTAAGATTAAAGCCATCAACATTACATCTTTTTCCATATCAGTATATTTATCTCCAATATTAGGATTATCTAGTAATTCTTTCGCTAAATGAACCGCTACTTTAACATGACGAACTAAACCACCTTCACCTAAAGAAAAAGAAGGATGATATTTTCCCGTTGAACTAGCAGGTATTTCAAAAAAATAATCTGGTAACATTTCTAAAATTATTTCTGTACTTTTTTTTATTCTTTTATCTTTAATAAAACTTAATTCTGTTTTAAACATTTCACTTTTCATACTACTCTCCTACAAAATTAATTAATATACTATTCTCTATATATATTTTATCATAATTT
>JAZULI010000168.1:0-2154 GCA_045603025.1 Bacilli bacterium | reverse complement strand
TCAATTATTCTTGCTGCTTCCATTAAATTATATAGAGTTACTCCATCTTTTGTAGTATTTGTAAGTTCTCTTAAATATTCTTTAGATACTTCTCCTCCATAAAATCTAATAATAGATAAAAGACAACAAATACCACAATCTTTAATTCCATCCTGTAAAACTATCTTCACTCTTTATTTCTCTCGCCTCCATTAATATTATTAAGATAATTTTTAATAAATCTCATTTTTTTGCAAAAAAAAAGAGTTTTTTCAACTCTAAGTGTGATTAAAATCAAATTGATTTAATCATTCGCGTGATAAGTGACTAAATAGATTTGATATAATCTTAATCACATTTATAATTTATCATATATAAGAATAATATACAAGACATTTTTAGACATATTTCTCATTTTTACAATTATTTTACATTTTACTGTAAAACTAATATATATTGAGACAATTTGGACACTTAACAATCACTTTCATTCTTTTGATATAAAAATCAAAAAACACTTAAAAATATAGTTATATGTTGTTCGATTGACGGATGTATATTAATATGCTAAATTGAATTTAGGAACATTTAGTTGTTGAGTGTCTACCTCTAATCCAACAGGAAAGGAGGTTTGATAAGATGAACAGTAAAACTTTTATTGTAAAAGTTTTAAAACTCATTTCTATCATTTTATTTCTCCTTATCATTATGATAGTAGTAATAAAAAAATGACACTTAATTTCGCTAGAAATTAAATGTCTGTCCTAAATTATTAAGGTAGACATTCAACAAACCAAAACTGAATGTTCCCATTTTTATTTTATGAAGTTTCCTTCAACATATTCATTATAACATAAAAAAGGACTTTTAACAAGTCACTTAATTTCAATATGGTGGAGCATAGCGGGATCGAACCGCTGACCTCCACGGTGCAAACGTGGCGCTCTCCCAGCTGAGCTAATGCCCCATATTACTTAGTGTTTTTCACACCAGTAATTGAATTATAGCAAAAGCATTTTTTTATGTCAATGATTTTTTTAAAATTAATTATATTTTTCATGTAGAGATACAATTGATGTGACACTAATTGTATACAAAAAAAGCAAAAAATCCGATAAAATATTAATTGAAAAGAAAAACATTTATCGAAAGGACTTTTTGCTATGAATAATATATCACAAAATATACGTTATTATCCACATGATTTGAATACAAAATTCTATTCTGTACAATTATATTTAAAAGGATATCCTCTTAAACTTGTATGCAGAAGATATCATATATCTAAATCTTCTCTTCTTAGATGGATTAAGAAGTATGATGGAACTAAAGAATCACTAATTGATAAATCTCATAAGCCTCTCTCTAAACATCCTAATGCTCATACTGATGAGGAACTTAAATGGATTAAAGATTATACTAGAAGAAATCCCAAGATTAGTTTACCTGAGCTATATGGCAAGCTTCGCACTGAAAAAGGATATTCAAGACATGCATGCTCATTGTTTAGAATTATGAGAAAAATGAATCTTAAAGTTAACACTGAAACTCATAAAAAATATGTTCCTAAAAAATACTATACTCCTTCCATGATTGGTGTTAAATGGCAAATGGATGTTAAATATGTACCTAAAGAGTGTTATGTTGGAACTGATGGTGAAAAGTTTTATCAATATACTGTTATTGATGAAGCTTCTCGTGAAAGATTTATTTACCCATATAAAGAACATTCTTCTTATTCTACAATTGATTTCTTAAAAAGGGCTATTGTCTATTTTGGATATAAGCCACAAATTCTTCAAACAGATAACGGATATGAATTCACCCATACATCTAATACTAAAAGAATACATCCTTTAGACACTTTATGTAATGAATTAGATATCCATCACAAACTTATTAGACCTAGAACTCCTAGGCATAATGGAAAAGTTGAGAGAAGCCATAGAAATGATCAGCAGAGATTTTATACTTATCTTAAATTCTATTCATATGAGGATTTACTACTTCAAATGAAAGCTTATCTTAAACGTTCAAATAACATTCCTATGCAAGTGCTAGGTTGGATTTCTCCTATTCAAAAAAGAAATCAATTAGAAAAGCAATGCTGACGCACTGCTTTTGGAATTAATATTTTTTCTGATTTTTTGGTATCACATCATTTACAATTATACA
>JAZULI010000167.1:0-4150 GCA_045603025.1 Bacilli bacterium | reverse complement strand
TCTAAATCTAGACAATCATCGATATTTTCTATTATTTCATAATTATTATTTTCTAATGTTATTGTTTTCATTGATACTCCTTTGTAAACGCTTCTTTTTGATATTTATATTTTGTTAAATTACTACTACTAAGCCAAGTCATATAACCACCATTTAATCCTTGCTTGTATAATGCTTTAATTTGCGATGCTAATTCATCTCCATTATAGTTAACAGTAGGATTCCAATAAGGTGTATTGTAAGCGGTTATCCATGTTCTTGCAATAGCAGGAGAAGGTGTTTCTTTTTGTCTTTCCGCTGCTGTTTTCGCCCATGCAAGCATCGTATCATAAGGATATTCCCATGGATTAGTATGACCACCATAACTATTTCCAAAATGATCCGTATAAGGCATAGCACTAATAACATCGACAACATTACTCATCGCTGGCCAATATTGTCCATAAGCAGTAACATAACCCCAACTACTTTCCCCAAAAACATCACACGATACATAAACATTTAATTTATGAAGTTCATTAGTTGCAAACATTAAAAATCTTTGGATTGCTTGTGCTTTAGTTTCGTTATAGGTATTTTTATAATCAACGGTTCCGGCTTTTTCTCTTGTTCTTAAACCATCAGGAAAACGAACATAATCAAATTGAATTTCATTAAAGCCCATTTCTAATACTGCCTCTTTAGCAAGCGAAACATTATATTCCCAAACATCACGATTATAAGCACTAGGCCAATAACTTGATTGATGATAAAGAGGTTTACCACTCTTATCACTAATAGCATTATCTTTATTATCGGTTATATAATATGTATCTTTAAATGTTGTAATCCGACCAATTACATAAAACCCAGCATCTTTAATTTTCTTAATTGCTTCTTTATATGATTCAAATGAATTCAAAGCCTTATCATAACTAGTTTTTGAATATTCTTTCATGACATTCGATGGATATGCTGAAACTCCACTATCTTTAATATCAACAACAAAGGCATTAATATTAGTGGTTTTAGCATAAGCAATATAATCATCTACTTTAGAAATTACCCCTTTACTGCCATTTAAATAAAGTGAATAAACATTATTCGGCATCTTATTATTTTCAAAAGTTACTTTAGAAACAGGATAATAATCAAGACTAGCGCCATCACCACCACCATAAACATCTTTTTTTGATGAATGGGTTTTATAAATACCATCAGGATCATAATTTAATAAACTAGTTTCATAATCAATAGAAGTATACTTTTGATAAAAATATCCTTCTATTCCATCACTGGTTCTTACTTTATACATTAAAACATTACCATCAGAAAGCAAAGTATCATAACCAATAATTTCTAATTTAGAGCCCTTTTCTACTAAATCTAAAAGTTCAATACTGTCAGGTTCTTTATTTAAATTATAACTAGTTCGAACATAAACTTCTTTTTCAAAAATAATATCATTAAGACTTTCAACTAAATTATCTTTTTTTATATAGTATGAAATATCATCATAAAGTATTTTAATATATTCATCATCCATTACTTGATTAGGATAAATAATAACTTCTTCACCACGAACTACTTCTTTAACACTTTCTTTGTTTTCATCATATAAGAAAACAGTTAAAGTATCACTACCTAAAAATCTCTTTTCATTTTCATTTTTCCGAACATAATTTCGGTAAAAACAAAAAGAAAAGATGATAGCAATAATTAAAATTATCAATATAATAACATTCTTTATTTTCAATCTTTTCTTTTTTTTCTTCATAATATCACCATTTTGTTATATAAACATCCTGTAAAACAGTAATTACTGCTCTTCCACCATAAGTTGATGAAGTCGCACCACGAGACCTTTCTACAGCAACTACAGATTCACGCGATGCAAAAGGAAAATTATTATTTGGAATTGCCGAATTAACCGATGTAAAACCAACAAATTCACTCATTGCATCACCATAATAACTATTTCCACTAGATGCATAAGCATACGCATTATAATATTTACTATTTGGCGATGTACTAAAACCAGAAGAAGTATTATATTCATTAAAAGTACCATCTTGTTTTAAAACATTAGCCATAGCATATTCATAGACTTTACCATTTAAATCATATACACCATAAATATTACCAGTTGTGGAAGCACCAGTTCCGTAATAATCAATATTATATTCATAAGTAATACTATTTACATAACTAGAACCAGTTTTAGTCGATGAATTATTATTATATAATTCTTTATTATCATCATCAAATGATATATTTGTATATTTACCATATTTACTATAAGTTAGATAAGCAAGTGCCGCACTCTCATTGTTTTTCCATAAATGAATATCATAGTTATTATTATCGCCATTTCCGGTACCATCATCATTCAAAGAAGTTCCACCATTAATAAATCCATAAATATTTCCACTTATTTCCATATTACGAATACTCTTAAATAAATTACCAATACTAATATTTACTAATGACTTTTGATTAGGTTTAGAAGTTAATGAAAGATCATCCATATTACAATTAGTTGTATTAACATTCGAGTAACAAGTTGTACTACTTTCAGGACTAAGTTCAAACTTAGATACCCAATAACCTGTTAATTCTTCGCCATCAAATGTAAAGGCCGGATGCGTATAACTTACTTTCTCCCCACTACAACTTTCAACACCATTTATGATGTTACACTTCATTGTTCCCGTATTTTCGATACCTTGTTCAAAAGTTACATTAATTTCTTTTGGTGAACCACTTTCAAACAAATCATATTTAAATCTAGGTATCCATACATAAAACATCGTAATATCATCTATTGAAATTTCTGTTCCTTCAGTGGCAGAAACATAATCTGTTTCACTTGTAGAATAAACTGTAACTGCATTAGCCCACATTCTATCATCATAATCATACCACTGATAATCAACATTAGAATTAGTACGATCAGCTTTTCGCCAAACTTCATCAGTGTTATCATAATAAATAGGTATCATATTATCAAGTAACATTGGCTCATTTGCACCACTTGTATCAATATTAACTACTCCCACTTCTGCTCTAATAACTTTTTCCCAAGTACCATTTGTTATTTCAGCGTCATAATTTAGCCATACAATAATTGAATATTGAATAACTTCATCTTTTATTAAAACTCCAGAATCAATAATTCCATTATCCGCTAATGTTTTAACATCCCCTGCTACACCATTTCGCGTTAATTGATATCGTATGAAATTATTACTTATTGTACTAGTTATTGCATCAATTAATCTCACTGAATATTGCTGTTCTTTACCAGATGTATTTTCAACACTAAAACTAAATGATTCATTTAATAATCCAAATTTATCAATGGTTGGCGTTTGATTTCCTAAACTAATACTCTCAACTGAATCAGTTAAACCAAACGAAATCTCTGATACTACTAAATAACTACTATCATCACTTGTATGAGTTGTAGTCGTATAAGCAAAACTATATACTAAAACACTAATTGTTATACACATTAAAATCAATATAAAAATTATCTTCCCACGTTTCATAAATTCACCCATCTATTCTAATTAATTATAACATATCAAAATCAAACTAACAACATAAATTCTAAATCTTTTTTTACATTTTACTTCTTGGATGTGTATGATAGTAAACATCTTTAATATGATCCGTTGTTACATGGGTGTAAATACCGGTTGTACTAATTGAAGAATGACCTAATAATTCCTGCACGGTTAATAAATCACACCCATTATTTAATAAATGAGTGGCAAAAGTATGCCGAAGAACATGGGGCGAAATATTTTTAATAATTGATGTTTTTTTGATTAGTTTATCAATAATTAGTGAAATACCTCTTGTCGTAATTTGACATCCATCTTTATTCAAAATTAAATAATTACTATTTTTTCTATTTATTTCACTAAAACGATTTAAATAAAGTTTTAAATATTTTAAACAAATATCATCGAAATAAACAACTCTAACTTTATTCCCTTTACCAATTACTTTAATTTCTTTTTCATTTATCGAAATATCTTCTTTTTTTATATTAACAAGCTCTGATACTCTAACCCCTGTTGAATATAAAAGTTCCATAATTAACCTATCTCTTAAACTATAAATATCATCTATTTCAATACTATCAATTATTTCTAATAATTCA
>JAZULI010000166.1:0-2032 GCA_045603025.1 Bacilli bacterium | reverse complement strand
CAATCATAGTTGATTTACCAAGAGAAGTTCCACCCATAAAATTCAACCAAATATGATAAATGACTGATTTATTATTGAACTTTCTTTTAACTTGCCATGCCCAATGTTTCATCAAAGTAGAAAAGATTTCGAATGACTCAGTTGGTTTTAGATAATCATAAATGCCTCTTAAGAAGTCATTACAATAAGTTTCATATTTTAAATCGTATGCAATATTCTTAACTGTTTGTTCAAGAGCATTATGTTGAGCTTTAAATTGAATATCAGTAAGAATAGTCTTTAAATCTTCTGACTTAAACATACTACCTGTTTTAATATTTTCTGTTTTTAATGAATTAAGAAGAGCATCGAAATCGGTAGGTGCAGTGACTCCATTCTTTTCAAATGAATATTCAATTTCAGTCATTGCATTATTCCACTTCCAATGTTTATTACGATTTTCTATTAAGAATGCTTTAACAAATTCTTCAACATTTAAATCTTGAGTATCATCAGCTACAACTCTTGTTTTTAATTCTTCATTAATAACGTCAGAAATTTCTTTTTCAGAAACATTAATACCAACTATTACTAGAGTCTTAACAATGTTTAATGAAACATCAGTAACACTCCAAAATCTATTCTTACCTTTAGATTTAATTTTGCCTTTATCTGTAATTTCATAACTTACATTAAATGCATTCAAAATTATCTCTTTTTTATTCATATATTCTATTTACTCCAAAAAAGAAGGATAGTATCTGCCGTGGAAAATTTAGATACTATCCTTCAATTTAAATTCTTCTAATAGCTTTCCACGGCTTATATCTTATTTATATAACGAACACTTTAAAATTTTGCAAATAAAATTTTATTGAGTACCAATAGAGGAAATAACAGAGAATAAAGAAAAATTGATACTCAATGAAACCTTATTGCTATAGAATTCCACTTTTAGGAGATAATAAATAAAAATTGCTTTAATTTTTAATCACGTGATAAATATAAGTTATTTATTTAAAATTGTAAAGTGGCTAATAGTAAAATGTTTCAAATTTTCTTTTTCAATCTATAAAAATGCTCCCCTATATATTCTTATTAATTATGGGGCTGGCCGGCCCCCCATAAAAAAGCCCTCTTGTTCGTAAAATTTGCATATCATTTTTTCCAATAATTTCTTTTTTATAGAATATTTAACTTATTACTATGTTAGTAATATACTATTTTGTAATAAATTATTATATTTATATTAACGAACACAGAGTGTACACTGAACGCAACAAAGAGGATAATATGACTACAAATAGTGATATGAAAAAGAAATTTAGAGGTACTAAAGCATGGAAAACATTTAGAGAATCATTTAATAAAGAAAAAGATGCTATTACTAACATGAAGTTATATAAAGGATGGAATTGTCATCACATGGATTTAAATCCTGATAATTATGATAAACTAATAGTAGAAAACTTTGTTCCTTTAAATATACAGACACATGAATTTGTGCATTGGATTTATAACTATTATCGAAAAGATAAAGACGTAATAAATAGATTACTTACAGTTTTAGAAAAAATGTATAATTTAAATGAATATGAATAAAAGACCCTCTGATTTTTGGTCAGAGAGTCTTTTGTGTGAGTAAATTATGATATTTATTTTTAGAGATAAAATAATATAACAACAGTGAATTGGTATATCAATGTTAAATGTGCTTAATTGCACTTCTTATTTATAACTTGTGAGGTGAGCATGAAGAAGATTGACTATGATGAATTAGCTGATAAACTAATTGAAGAATATCCGGTTGAAGAGAATCCAGAACTTTATTCTCTATACACATCGATGTTAAATCATTTGATTAACGTGTATAATTTGGCACGTTCGACAGCAATAAAGCTCATGGTGAATATACTTGAGCGGCGTCTTGATATACATTTTTACCGCGATTATGAGTTGTCACGTATGAAATGCATTAACGTTAAGAAAGGAAATGACGTCAAGCGCTATTTCCGACTATTATATTGGACGCAGAAAATACCATTAGAAACAG
>JAZULI010000165.1:0-1933 GCA_045603025.1 Bacilli bacterium | reverse complement strand
TGATATAAAATATTAATATAATAGGCATAAATCATTTAATTTTAGGCTTGTGTCCTTATCAATACTTTTATAGTTTAATAGACTAAGTATTGAGGGGGAAAAATGAATTATAATTATTATGATAATCTTAATACTTTTAATGGTTTAAGTGGTTTAGATAATTTATTAGATGAAGATTTTTTAAATCAAGGAATGAATAGTTCTAATAGTAATGTTAATTATAACAATATGAATAACATGAATAATATGTTAGATGATTTAAACTTATATGAACCATTAGAAGGCTATGTCCGTGGTAATATGTTTAAGAATTTATATGATCCTTATAAAAACTATCGTCCACAAAAAATCAAAATCAATAGTGAAAAAGAGGAGTTATTAACGAGTATTGGGGAATATTCATTTGCAGCACATGAAATGAATTTATATTTAGATGTTTATCCAAATAATCAACAAGCACTTAATTTATTTAATAAATATCGTAGTCAAACAAATGATTTAATTCAAAAATATGAAAGGAAATATGGTCCACTTAATGTGAGTTCTGATGATATAAATCGAATTCCATTTGCTTGGGAAGCAAGTAGTTGGCCTTGGGAGGTATAATATGTGGGCATATCATAAAAGATTACAATTTCCAGTTGACATTAAAAAGAAAGACTTAAAAATGGCTAAGGCTATTACATCACAATATGGTGGTCCACAAGGTGAATTAGCAGCGGCTATTCGTTATTTGAATCAACGATATACAATGCCAGATGATCGTGGCAAAGCCTTGTTAACAGATATTGGGACGGAAGAGTTAGCGCATGTTGAAATGATTAATACGATGTTAACCCAATTAATGAAAGGAGCAACAGTTGAAGAAATTAAAGCAGCAGGATTAGAAGCATATTATACGGAGCATGGAAAAGATTTGTTTCCAGAAAATGCGGCTGGAGTACCATTTACCACAGCATATATTTCAGCAGTAGGAGATCCAATAGCGGATTTAACCGAAGATATTGCGGCTGAACAAAAAGCGAGAGCGGTATATGAGAATTTAATTGATTTAGCAACTGATCCTGATGTTATAGGGCCACTTTTATGGTTAAGACAACGAGAAATAGTTCATTTTGCAAGATTTAAAGCTTTATTAGATGATTATATGAAAAAGGGTTATAAATAAAAAATAATAATTGATATAGATTGTTCCAATTTATATCTTTTTTTTGCATAAATTTGGTAAATATTGCCAATATTATAGTTGTGATATTGACATTAAATATATTGACAAAAATGAAAAAATATGTATAATAAAGTGCTATTCGAATTGGTATATTCGATTAAGAGGGGGATGTATGGGCAAAAAAGAATTTGTTTTCCTTTTAGTATTTGGAATATTGACAATATTTGTTGTTCATATTACCAATGATAATGGCGAAACTAATGATTTAAAAACACCATATGATGTGTTAGTAGAAGATACAAATCATGAGGTAGAAGATGATTCTAAAGAGATAATTAATAATCTTCAAAAAGAATACAATAATGAAGATATAATTGCACAATTATCAATTAAGAATACTGATTTTAAGACACCGATACCTCAAACTAGTAATAATGAATACTATTTAAAAAGACATCCTGATAAATCTTATAGTGTTCTTGGTTCAACTTATTTAGATTATCGAACTAAAATTAATGATAGTAAAGTTTTGATAATATATGGTCATAATTCTTCAACGTATGATGTTCCATTTAAAATATTGGAAAATTATTACGATAAAGATTATTATGATGATCATAAATATCTTGAATTAATAACAAGTGATGGAATAAAAACTTATGAAGTATTCAGTGTTTACATTGAGACAAGTGATTTTTCTTATTATACTGATGTGGAATTTGAAAATGATAAAGAATTTTTAAATCATATTAATAAGTTAAAAGA
>JAZULI010000164.1:0-5905 GCA_045603025.1 Bacilli bacterium | reverse complement strand
TTTATTTAAATTATCATAAAATGGTTGATATTTTTCTTTATATAGTCTTTTTTCTTGATTCATATATTCCTTTCTAACTTGAGCTAAATTAAGTTTAACAAGAATAATTCTTTTAAGCAAATTTCGTAATTGGTTAGAATTTTCTAATTTTGTTTTTAAATAGATCGAAATAGGTATTTTAATAGACAGTTTTATTCTTTTCCTTGAATTATTTTCTTAATATTATATTTTTATAAAAATTTTTTTGACATAAGTTGACAACTAAAAAAAAAGAGTGTATGATTATTTCATAAAACGAGGAAGAAGAAGAGTAAAATAATATTTATTTATAGAAAGTAATTGGTTGATGGAAAATTACAATAAAATTATTTGAAGAAACTTTGGAGTTATACGTTAGTCGCGCTAGATGAGAGATGTGTATTTACACGAATTAAGGTGGTACCGCAGATTAGTCTGTCCTTATGGATAGCTAATCTTTTTTTATTAGAAAGAGAGGATTTATGGATTATAAGGAATTAGGAAATTTATTGTTTCCAAATGTTAAGGAAAGTGTTTCAGAGATTGAAAAAAGATATCCAAAGAGAAATTTAGAAGAAGGAGTTAGAGTAACTAGATTTGCCCCAAGTCCTACAGGATTTGTTCATATGGGAAGTTTATTATCGGCTTTTGAAGATTATAAATTCGCTAAGGATTCTAATGGTATTTTCTATTTGCGAATTGAAGATACTGATCAAAAGAGAAGTGTTGAAAATGGAATATCAGGTATTGTTCGTGATTTAGAAAATTTTGGTATTATTCCGGATGAAGGAATGATTAATGAAGATGAAGAAAAAGGTAATTATGGGCCTTACTTACAAAGCAAGAGAAAAGATATTTATCATGCTTATGCCAAGCATTTAGTTGAATTAGGTTGTGCTTATCCATGTTTTTGTTCAGCAGAAGAACTTGATGAAACAAGAAAAATTCAAGAATTAAATAAAGAACGTATAGGTTATTATGGAAGTTATGCTAAATGTCGTCATTTAACGATGGAAGAAATTAAAGAAAAATTATCAAATGGTGAAAAATTTGTTTTACGTTTTAAATCAAATGGTAATTTTGAAAAAAGAATAACTTTACATGATGAAGTTCGTGGGGATATTGAATTTCCTGAAAATGATCAAGATGTGGTATTAATAAAATCAACGGATGAATTGCCAACTTATCATTTTGCACATGTTGTTGATGATCATTTAATGCACACAACGCATGTTATGCGTGGTGAAGAATGGATTCCATCATTTCCAATTCATGAACAATTATTTAAAGCTTTGGATTTTGAAATGCCTAAATATGCTCATTTAGGACTTGTTATGAAAATTGATGAAGAAGGAACAAGAAGAAAGTTATCTAAAAGAAAAGATCCAGAAGCTAGTGTTGAATTTTATCATGAAAAAGGAGTTCCAATTGAAGCAGTTAAAATATATTTAATGACAATCGCGAATTCTAATTTTGAAGGATGGCAAGATGAAAATCCTGATAAAAATTATAATGAATTTAAATTAGATTTCAAAAAGATTAGTGAAAGTGGAAGTTTATTTGATGTTTCTAAATTATTTAATATTTCTAAAAACTATATTAGTAAAATGACTAGTGAAGAATTATATAATGAAACATTAAAATGGTCAAAAGAGTTTGATTTAGAATTATATGATTTAATGGTTAAATATGAAAAATATATAAAAGATATATTCTCAATTGAAAGATATCAACCTAAACCTAGAAAAGATTATTCTTGTTATAGTGATATTAAAAATTATATTTGGTATATGTTTGATGAATTATTTACACCAGAAAATTACGAGTGGCAAAAAATAACGGATAAGGATGAAATTAAATTAATTTTAAATACTTATTTTAATGATTATTATAATGAATTAGATGATAAAGAAACATGGTTTAATAAAGTTAAAGAATTAACGGATAAATTAGGATATTGTTCAAATATGAAAGAATATAAGAAAAATCCTGATGGTTATAAAGGCAATGTCGCGGATATTTCTATGGTTATTAGAGTAGCGATAACTTCACTTTCAATGACTCCTGATTTATATGAAATATTAAAATTATTAGGTAAAGAAAGAATTATGGAAAGAATTAAAATGATTTAATTCTTTTTTTGTTATTATTTGAGAACATTAAAATTATGAATGATTAAATAAAGAAATGAAACTGTCACAAATTGGGACAGTTTCAAATTAAAATTCAAAGGTGCTAGAGATTTATATGAAAAAGAAACTAATAAACTAGCAGTATCTAGTAAAAATGTTTTAAAGTATCAATATACTGATGAAAATAAACAAATAGAAGTTAAATGAATTTAAAGAATTAATTTAATTCTTTTTTTGTTTAATTAAGACATTGTTTTAAACTTATTAAAAAACATAAAATGTCTATTATTGTCATTTGACGTTAAATAAAAATAATCTAAAAATATTCTTTTGGCTTATTTTAAAGGGTAATAAAATGTTTTGAAAAAAGTCAAGAATTTTTTTAAACTTTATTTTTGTCTAATGTTGCAAATGCAACAAAAAATAAAATATTAGAGTGCTATAATGAGATTACGTTAAGAGAATTAGATTGAGAATTAAATTTAATTTATTAATTAAGAAAAGGAAGTGTAGTTATGGTAACAGATGTATGTAAGAGTACTACGTTTAAAGTAGTAAAAAGAGATGGTAAAAAAGTTTTATTTAATGAAGATAAAATAGGTTTAACAATTAAGAAAAGTTTTGATAGTATTGGAAATAGTGAATATACGCCAGAAGATTCTAGTAAAGTTTATAAAAAAGTAATTGATGATATTAATGAAAATTATAAAGATTTACCACTTATTAAAATCGAAGATATTCAAGATTTAATTGAAAAGAATTTACGTGAATTAGATTATTTAGATGTATTAGAAGGTTTTTCTAGTTATCGTGAACGTAGAAATGAATCAAGAGAAGTGTTTAAATCATATCAACATAAATTAGTTAAAGAGTTAGAAGCTTTATCATTAAAAGATGCTAAAGAAGAAGATAGTAAAAGAGATAATGCTAATGTTGATGGTGATACAGCGATGGGAACAATGCTTCAATATGGAAGTACTATTTCCAAAGCTTTCGCTAAATCACATTTTATGAAAAAACAATTTGCAGAAGCTCATGATTCAGGAATGATTCATATTCATGATATGGATTTCTTACCAATGGGAACAACTACTTGTTGTCAAATTGATTTATCTAAATTATTTGAAAGAGGTTTTTCAACAGGTCATGGATATTTAAGAAGTCCTAATAGTATTATGAGTTATGCGGCCTTAGCAGCGATTGTTATTCAATCTAACCAAAATGATCAACATGGTGGTCAATCAATTCCAGCTTTTGATTATTATATGGCGCCAGGTGTTGTTAAGAGTTTTAAGAAAGAATTTAAAAATACTTTAACTGATTTCTTAGAATTAACTGGTTTTATAGATTTTGTTAATATTAAAGCAATTAATAAAGAGATTGATAAAATTAAAGAAGTTAACTTTAATATGAATGTTTTTGAAAAATATTTTAAAGGTTCAGGAGAAGTTGAAAGATTATTTAGAAAAGCTCAAAAGAAAGCAATTATTAAAACTGATAAGTTAACTTATCAAGCAATGGAGAGTTTTGTTCATAATTTAAATACAATGCATTCAAGAGCGGGTGCACAAGTACCATTTTCAAGTATAAATTTTGGTACTGATACATCTTTTGAAGGTAGAATGGTTATGAAAAACTATTTACTAGCGGCTGATTCTGGTTTAGGTAATGGTGAAACACCAATTTTCCCTATTTCAATTTTTAAAGTAAAAGAAGGGGTTAACTATAATGAAACTGATCCTAACTATGATTTATTTAAGTTAGCATGTAAAGTATCAGCAAAAAGATTATTCCCTAACTTCTCATTTATCGATGCTCCTTATAATTTACAATATTATAAAGAAGGAAATATTGATACGGAAATCGCTTATATGGGATGCCGTACAAGAGTTATTGGTAATATTGTTGATCGGGATCGTGAAATTGTAACTGGTCGTGGTAATATTTCATTTACATCAATTAACTTAGTACGTTTAGGTATTAAATACGGAATTGTAAATGGTAATAAAAAAGCTGATTTAGATGGTTTCTTTAAAGAACTTGCGGATACTATGGATATGGTAAGAGATCAATTACTTGAAAGATTTGAAATTCAATGTAAGAAAAAAGTTTATAATTTCCCATTCTTATTAGGTCAAGGTGTATGGATTGATTCGAAAGGATTAAAACCAACGGATAATATTAAGAAAATTATTAAACATGGTAGTTTAACTGAAGGATTTATTGGACTTGCTGAATGTTTAAAAGCTTTAACTGGTAAACATCATGGGGAAAGTAAAACTAGTCAAGAATTAGGTTTAAAAATAGTTAAATTTATGCGGGATAGAATTGATGCTTATTGTCAAGAATATAAATTAAATTTTGCCTTAATTGCTACTCCTGCTGAAGGTTTATCAGGAAGATTCACTAATATTGATAAATCAATTTATGGTATTATTCCAGGTGTTACAGATAAAGCATATTATACTAATTCATTCCATGTTCCTGTATATCATAATACAACTATTGCTAATAAGATTAAGTTAGAAGCACCTTATCATGCTTTAACTAATGGTGGGCATATAAGTTATATTGAAATGGATGGCGATTTAACTGAAAATGTTGATGCCTTCATTAAAGTTGTTAAAATGATGAAAGAAGCTGGTATTGGTTATGGTGCAATTAACCATCCAGTAGATAGAGATCCTGTTTGTGGATTTACGGGAGTTATTGGCGATATTTGTCCTGGTTGTAATCGAAGAGAATCTGATGGTGTTAAATTTGAACGTATAAGAAGAATTACTGGTTATTTAGTAGGTACTGTTGATCGTTTCAATAATGGTAAACGTGCTGAAGAACATGACCGTGTAAAACATACTCTATAATGGAAATTAGATTATCTAACCCCTTACAAAGTGATAGTATTGTTGATGGTGAAGGAATTCGTTGTGTTATTTGGACGCAAGGATGCCCTCACCATTGCAAAGGCTGTCATAATCCTGAAACACATGCTTTTAATAAAGGTTTTCTAAAAGATACTAAAGAATTAATTGAAGAAATTAAAAATCTTGAATTACAAGATGGGATAACTTTTTCTGGGGGAGACCCTATGATGCAGCCAACTGCTTGTGCAGAAATCGCTAAAGCTTGTAAAGAAATGGATTTAAATATTTGGTGTTATACTGGCTTTATGTTTGAAGAATTATTAGAAGATCCTATAAAAGTTGAATTTCTAAAATACATTGATGTCTTAGTAGATGGTAAATTCGAACTTGATAAAAAAAGTTATGATGCAATGTATCGTGGTAGTACAAATCAACGAATTATTAACGTTAAAGAATCCTTAAAAAAAGGAAAATGTGTCACTATTAGAAAATATAAAAAGAAACAACCAATTACAATAAATTTGTTTTGAAAACGTCGTATGACGTTTTTTATATGTTCTTTATTTAAAACACTTGATTTTCACCATTAAATACCACGAAATAGTATTGAGAGGTGAAAATATGGTAATTACCAATGAGATTGCAAAATTTAACTTAATAGATTATACTAACAAAAATAATAAAGATTTCTTTATTAGCATAACTAATAAACTTTGATAAGAGTCCTAGAATAGAATTTTTTTCTAAAAATGTGTAAAATATAACTAAAAAATATTCTAAAAATGTGAAAAGAGTGTAATCTTGTATAATTTAAAGAATAAATTACAATGTATTTTCATATACATGCTTAGTGATGAAATGATTGTAATTTGTTCTATATTAATAAAAATA
>JAZULI010000163.1:0-2878 GCA_045603025.1 Bacilli bacterium | reverse complement strand
GTTATTATTTATATTATTATCAATACTGCTGTTTTCATTTACACTATTATTAATATTGGTATCAATATTGTTATTAATATTTTCATTCTCATTTTTATTATTTAAAATATCATTATTAATATTTTCATTTTTATCTATATTACTACTTTCTTCTTTTATAGTATCTTTAGAAGTATTAGGAGATGTTGTGGCTGGTTTTGTAATAACTCTTCTTGCTGTTATATAAACCATCATATTCATACTATTAATTTTAACCCCATGTTTAGGCGTTGATTGATGAATAACTTTACCATCACCAATATAAATAGCTACGTGACTTACAACCCCACTTTTGTATCCATAAAATATCAAATCACCTTTTTGTAAATCACTTTTTTTAACATAAGTTCCATTTTTAGCTTGCGCTTTAACACTTCTTGATAAATTAATACCAAATTCTTTATAAATTAGTTTCGTAAACCCTGAACAATCAGTTCCTTTTGTTAAACTATTACCTCCACTAACATAGCGAAGACCTAAATAATTTTTAGCATAATCCACAACAGCACTACCTGTAACTGAATCATAATTAGGTTTTACATATTTTTTACTTGACGTATTAGTCTTACTTGTTGTAACTACTTTAGTCGTAGTTGCTACTATTTTATTTGGTTCTTCTTTAACCACAAAAAGTTCTTTCTTATCACTTATTCCGGAGAGTGGCTCCAAATCGTTTTCAACGATGACATCAGATAAATCCTGTTGTATTTCGTTATTTACACTACAATATCCAGTATATAAATAACCTGTGCAAAGTACACAAACGAAAATATTTGTTAAACAATACATTCGATTGTTACTTTGAAATAATCCCTTCATTTTTACACCTCGTTTGCACATATATTTTTTTATGGACGCTATTCATCATAACAAATTACAACATGTTAGTCAAATTATTTTTGTAAAATTATGCTTTTAAGTGTAAAGAAAAAGAACTTGTTAAGCAACAAGTCCCCATGCCGTTACAACCATACGTCCACCATTTACTGTTTGACCAAAAACATTTTTAGGCGTATTAACTAATTTATTATTAATTACCATTTGCGTACTAGTTCCACCATCTAAATTAGCGGCATTATAAGCACCATATTTTTCTAATACATCAACAACTTCTTTTAAGTTAGGTCCTTTTGTATGGGTTCCTTCAGTTACTAAGAATAACACAATACCATCTTTTCTTTGAGCTATTGCCGTACGAGCGGCTCTTTCATAACCACCAGCAGAATTTTTATATTCAATACTTTTTCCATTTACAATTAAAAATGGTCCAAATTGTAATGCATCACGAATTCCCATATCAAGAGCTTCTTCACCAGTTACATTCGCTAAAACAAGTTTATTTTCATTATTAAAACCAATTAAATTAGCTTTTCCCGTTCCGGTTGACCAAATAATTTTTCCATCTTTTATAACATATCCAAGTGGAATATCACTACCATAACCATCAGGATCTTTAAAACCACCACCATTAATTCCAACTAAGGCATTATAACGTTTTGTCATTGACGTAACCCGTTCTTTTCCAGTACGATCTGCTGTATTAAATTTTTTACAAGTCATTAAAACTACTTTACTTGGATCATATATCGCTACTAAATGAGCATCATATCCACCAACTTTTACTTTAATATATTTATAATCATCATTTCCAGGAGTACGAGTTAAAACTTGTTCATCATATTCATTATCATAAGTATCACGAGGTGAAGTATCAATAACAATCTCATCTAAATTAACATCATCTGTTAATGGTGTATAACTATTTAAATCTAAAACTTTTCTAACATGCTCTTCACTATAAAAAGTATAAGCGATATAATCATGCGTTTTTGTACTTATTGCTGTTGTAATAATCGTATTTTGAAAACTTTTAAACGGTCCATAAACAATAAAGAAACAACCTGCTACTAAAATATCGAGAACAATAAATAAAATTGTTAACTTTTTCATTTTACCTCCAATACAAATGGATTACTTAAACTACCATTTCCCTCTTTAATATTTACATCTTTTGAAAGACTAATACAAGGTCTAATATTTCGATATATTGTTGATTTACCAGTTTTTAAAACTTCACCGTAAGTATATATTAATTCATCACTATTAGAAGTCATTAATAAATAATTATTAATGCCACTATTAAGTTTTAAATCCATTAAATTAAGAATTCCAACTTTTGCTTTAACTTTATCTTTAGTAATATCACTATATAATCCATCAAAAGTACCATTATACCATTCATCTTCTACTAACATATCTTTATAGCTTAATGAATCTAAATAAGTTGTGTTAAGATATTCTGCAAGTGAATCTTTATCTGAAACATCAAATGATGTCTTATTATAACTAAAATGATATTGTTTATCTAAATTCTTTGAAAGAGTCATTTTAATATTTTTAGAAACATCATAAACTTGATAAACATCTTCATCTAATTTTATATATGAACCAACACTAATTTTCTTATTTTCTTCTTCTACTATATAAGGAGTTTCCTTACTACCATTACCACTATAAAAAGCAGTAGCTCCTTTTAAGGTAATCATTGGTCTTATTTCATAAAAACTATTACCATCACTAACACTTACATTAACTCCGTTAGTATGCCATACTTTTTCACTACCTTGATTACTTAACCAAAATATTTCTGAATTCATTGCTAAATAACTATTACCATCAACAATACTATTTAAGAAATTAGAAACATCTAATAAATTAACTAAACTACCATCACTCTTATTATCACAAGATAAATCGGTTAATGAATCAAACTTATCCGTACAAACACTTAAAGTAGTTAATAAATCCTTATTTAAACTATTTACAAAATAATTATTTA
>JAZULI010000162.1:0-4466 GCA_045603025.1 Bacilli bacterium | reverse complement strand
GACCAGATAGCCCTTCAATGTTGTGTCCAATTATTTGCTTACTTATATATTGAAATTCATTTAATGTTTTATTTGTAAAATTTTGACCTGATATTTTATTTATATAATCATTTACAATATTTTTTCTATGTAAAACATCTTGCCAATGACTACGACAATATAAAGCTTCATTTACATAAATATGATTATTAATGGCAAATTCATCAAATAATTTTTGCATAAATAATCCTTCAACTTCATTTAAAAGACTAAAATAATCAGCGATTTTTAAATCTTTAGTTAAGTTAAATTGATAACAATGTCCCATTTCATGAGCTAAACTAGATAAAAGTTCATAGTCATAATTATCAGGGTTTTTATTTAAAATAATATATGATGAATCACTATAATTAGCATTATAACTTACCCCATAAGATTGTAAATTATTCCGGTATGATACTCTTTTTTCATTAAGCATTTTTTCTAAAAGAGTAATATATTCATCACCTAAACTATCAAAAAAATCATAAATTAAATTAAGGCCGATATTAATATCTATAGGATTACAATATTTATCATTTATTTGTTTAATAGGATATTTTTGATAAATTTCAACAAGTTTATTAGTAATTTCTTCAATTATATCAAAATTATTAAGAAAATCATCAGCATAAGAATATCTTTGTTTACCAATATAGTCATAATATATTTTAAAATCTTTTTCAATACTTTGTAATTCTTTAGTCATTGTTAAAACACCTAATTTATCTAAATAAGCTAAAATAGAAGTATAATCTCTTAATAATAAAATTTTTATTTTTTTATCTTCTTCAATTGCAATTTTTTGTCTTAATTCATCTAATTTTTTTAATTCAATTTCATATTCCATAAACCCTCAACGTTTATAATAATAATTTTAATATTTAATGTCAATAAAAAGAATAAGGTTTTATCCTTATTCCATACTTTCTAACATCTTTATTATACTTATTCCATAACCTTTAGTTGGATCATCGACAACCGCATGAGTAACAGCTCCTATTATTTTTCCATTTTGGATAATTGGACTACCACTCATTCCCTTAATAATGCCACCAGTTTTCTTTATTAGATTCTTATCTGTTAAACGAATTGCAAAGTTTTTTGTATCATTATCTTCATCAATAGAGAGGATTTCAATTTCAAAGGTTTCTTTAATATTATCATTTAAAACGGTAATTATTTCTGCTTTCCCTATTTCTACTTCATTCATATTTGCAACTTCTAATATATTTGATTTATTTATTTCACCATTATATTGTCCAAAAATCCCTGTTTCTAAGTTTTTTTCTACATTACCTTTTACTAGATTATAAAATATTTTAGCATTTTTTTCACCGGTATTACCTTTTTTACTCTTAGTAATTCCCGTTATTGTAGATTCATAAATGGTTCCTTCTTTAATTTCTAGTTTTTCATTTGTTGTACTTTCTAAAATTTCATGTCCTAAAGCCCCGTATTCTTTGTCTGGTGTTATAAATGTTATTGTCCCAATTCCTGTTATCGAATCTTTAACATACATTCCGGTCTTATATATACCGTTTTCTTCTTTCGTTAAACGAAGATAAATGTCTTTAAACATATTATCACGTATAATTCCTAAAACGACATTAATACTTGTTGATTCACTATTTATTGCTTCGGTTAATTCACTTATAGTTGTTATTTTAGAATCATTGATTGAAATTATTTTATCACCAATACGAAGACCTTGATCATAAGCGATATTTTTTCCATTTACTTCATAAAATCCAACAACCAAAACACCATCTGATTTAATGCTAATCCCGATGTTTTCCCCACCAGGAATTAAATATTTAGAATAAGCAAAGGTATTTAAGGGAATAATAATAATGGATATTAGAATTAAAAGTAGTTTTCTTTTAAAATTCATAAACTTCACTCCTTTTAAAATTAACTACATTATTATTATTTAATAAATTTAAATTTTGATACAAAAAACTAAAAAAAACATTTGCTAAATTTTAACAAAAAAACTAGAAATTAATCAACTTCTAGTTTATTTGGTTTTATTTTATCAACGAATTTATATTTTTTATTATAGAAATTAAAGATAATTTTTAAAGCACCCATAATTGGAGCAGCAATAATCATTCCTAAAATACCCCAGAAATGTTCAAAGACTAATAAGCCAATTAATATTACTACTGGATGTATATCAACCGCTTTTCCAACGATTAACGGATGAATGATATTACCTTCAATAAATTGAACAAGAATAATTGTCACTAAACATATAATTCCACATAATGGGCTTACTGAAAATCCAACGATTACAACGGGAATTCCTCCAATATAAGGTCCAAAATAAGGAATAATATTGGTAACACCACAGAATATGGCAAATAAAAGTGGACTACCAACACCAGCAATAACAAAACCTAAAAAAGTTAAGAAAGCAACAATCAAAGATGTAAATAAAGTACCCGATACATAATCACGAGCCATTACGTTTAATTCATCGAATAAAGTCTTAAGTTCACTCTTATGTTTAAATGGAATAAAAGCACTAATCCCACTTCCTACTTTATTAAAACTAAGTGATAAGTAAAATCCGATTAATAAACCTAGAACAACACTAAATCCTTCGGAAATAAACTTAGTAACAGCATTTACTACAGAAGATAATGAATTAGTCGTTAAATTATTAACAATACCTTCAATAGAAGTAGTAATTTGTGTTTTTATTGAATTAATATCTATTTCTGTATTTCCAACATTTTTAAACATATTGGTAACAAAATCATTCATTTTAGATAAAAGAATTGGGGCTTGTCCAATAAGTTCTTTAAGCTGAGAAACAAACTCTGGAACTACTAAAACAAGCAATAAAACTAAGATAAATATAAATGATATATATACTATTATGGTTGATAATAATCTAGATAAATTCTTTTTTTCTAATTTTTTTATTAAGGGTTCAAATAACCAAGCCACTAATAAACCAATAAATAAAGGTAAAATAATTCCTAAAATAGTAAAAATAAATTTAAAAATTTGTGTTTTTTCTAAAATGAAAAATCCTAAAACAATTAAACTACCAATAGCTGCAATTAAACAAATTTTTAATAATATTCTACCTGTTTGAATTAATTCATTTAAATTCTGATAATTAACTTTTTCTTTTTCTTTCATAACAACCTACCTTCATTATTATTATATCATATTCTTTAAAACTAACAATATTTTTTATTTAATTAACATGGCATCGCCAAATGAAAAGAAACGATATTTATTATCCATCGCTATTTTATAAGCATTCATAATATATTCTTTTTTGGATAAAGCACTAACTAACATTAACAAAGTTGATTTTGGTAAATGAAAATTAGTAATTAAAGCATCAATTCCTTTAAATTCATATCCTGGATATATAAATATATTAGTATCTCCAGAATCTTCTTTAAATTCGCTGTATTTGTTTCTTACGGTTTCTAAAACTCTTGTTGTTGTGGTTCCAACCGCAATAATTTTTTTCTTATTTCTTTTTACTTCGTTAAGTTTATCAGCAACTTCTTTACTTATGACATAATATTCACTATGCATAATATGATCTTTTACATTATCGACTTTCATTGGCCTAAATGTTCCTAAACCAACATGTAAAGTAACGAATAAAACATTAATTCCTTTTGCTTTTATTTTATCTAATAACTCATTGGTAAAATGAAGACCCGCTGTTGGCGCTGCAGCACTACCTAAATTTTTAGCATATACCGTTTGATAACGATCTTGATCTAATAATTTTTCATGAATATAAGGTGGCAAAGGCATTGTTCCTAACTTATCAAGTATTTCATATAAAATACCCTTATAAGATAAAGAAAATTCCTTCATACCCTCATCAAATTCATTAATACAAGTAGCTTTTAATAAACCATCACCAAAACTAATAGTTGTTCCTATCTTAACACGACGGGCTGGTTTTACTAAACATTTCCAAGTATCGTTTTCAATTTCATTTAATAAAAGGATTTCAATAACGGCATCCGTTTCTTCTTTAACTCCAATAAGTCTTGCCGGTAAAACCTTAGTATCATTTAAAACTAAAGCATCACCTTCTTCTAAATAATCAATAATTTCTGAAAAAACATGGTGCGATACATTACCACTTTCTTTATCTAAAACCATTAATTTTGAACTATCTCTTTTTAAAATAGGTGTTTGCGCTATTAAAGATTCATCTAATTCATAATCAAAATCACTTGTTTTCATAAATACTCCATTTCTATAAATTCTTTTTTAGATTTTTAGCATTTAAAAGATCTTTCTTTATTTCTAAATATTCACTTTCAAGTAATAAATTACTTTTGTAATTAATAAGATTCGCACTAAAAAAGAACAACTAATTAATACTAAACATCCAATATATTTAATTATATTAATTGTTTTATTATCAAAACTTTTATTTAATATAAAATATACTA
>JAZULI010000161.1:0-14639 GCA_045603025.1 Bacilli bacterium | reverse complement strand
ATAGTTTAAAAGATAAAACATTAGTTAAAATAAGTAAACAAGATATAACAAATAAAGAAGAATTACCAGGAGCAACATTAGTTGTTAAAGATAGTAAAGGTAATGTAGTTGATGAATGGGTATCAACAAATGAACCACACTTAATGAATAAATTAGAAGTGGGAAAATATACCTTAACTGAAACAATTGCCCCAGAAGGATATGTGTTAAGTACTGAAACTATTGAATTTGAAGTTAAGAATGATGGAAAAATAGAAACTGTTGTTATGTATAATAGTTTAAAAGATAAAACATTAGTTAAAATAAGTAAACAAGATATAACAAATAAAGAAGAATTACCAGGAGCAACATTAGTTGTAAAAGATAGTGAAGGTAATGTAGTTGATGAATGGGTATCAACAAATGAACCACACTTAATGAATAAATTAGAACCAGGTAAATATACTTTGAGTGAGACTATTGCACCAGAGGGATATGAATTAAGTACTGAAACTATTGAATTTGAAGTTAAAGATGATGGTAGTATAGTATCAGTAGTTATGTATAATGCACCTTCAATTGAAGTTCCTAAGACTAATTTAAATGCATTAATGATAATAATGCTTTTTGGATTCATTCTTACAATATTTGGTTTAAAGTTAATTGTAAAACATTCTATGATGTAATAGTATAAAAAGAGTTTATTAAAGTATTTTAAAAATAATTTACTTTATATAGACTTTTTTTCTTTTTAATTTTTCTTCTAAATAGATAATTTATTGGTAATAGGGATAGAATTATTAAATTAATGATAAATAATGATAAAAAATAGAATAAAAATATAGAGATTATTATTTAATAAAAAAAGGCAAAAAACCTTGAAAAACTTACAAAAAATGCTTGATTTATCTATATTTGTATGATAGAATTAAGAACGTGTGTTGAGTGCAGTGATGCGTGAGGTTGCTGATACACCAGGTTGAGTTGTACTGGTGAAAACAGGTTATTTACGTGGAGCATGCCTATACAAGATATAGACGAAGGGAGTGACACAAATGTCAAAGACAGAAAAGGTTCGCATTAGATTAAAAGCGTACGATCACAGAGTGCTTGATAGTGCTTGTACTAAGATTGTTGAAACTGTTAAAAGATCTGGTGGAGAAATTAGTGGACCAGTACCACTACCAACAGAAATTGAAAAGTTCACAATTTTAAGAGCAGTACATAAGTACAAAGATTCTCGTGAACAATTCGAAATGAGAACTCACAAAAGACTTATTGATATTAAAAAACCAAATAAGGAAATTATTGATGCATTAAAGCATTTAGATTTACCAAGTGGTGTTGATATCGAAATTAAAATGAAATAATAATAAGGAAGGAAATGAAAGTTATGAAAGGAATCTTAGGGAAAAAGATTGGAATGACTCAAGTATTTACTACTAATGGAAAACTTATTCCTGTAACTGTAGTTGAAGTTGAACCAAACGTTGTAACACAAATTAAAACTGTAGAAAACGACGGATATGATGCAATTCAATTAGGTGCAGTAACAGTAAGAGAAAAAGTTAGTACTAAAGCACGTGTAGGTCATACAAAAAAAGCAAATACAGAACCTAAGCGCTTCTTAAAAGAGATTAGGGGAGTTAATGTTAATGATTATACTTTAGGACAAGTTATTGATGTAACCTTATTTACTGAAGGAGAAATCGTTGACGTATCAGGAATTAGTAAAGGAAAAGGTTTCCAAGGTGTTATTAAACGCCACAATCAATCAAGAGGACCTATGGGACACGGTTCACAATATCACCGTGGTGTAGGATCTATGGGAACACTTTTACCAATGCACGTTTTGAAAGGTAAAGCATTACCAGGTCATATGGGTAATGAAAAGACTACTATTCAAAACTTAGAAGTTATTAAAGTAGATTTAGAAAATAATGTTATTTTAATAAAAGGTAATGTACCAGGTCCAAAAAAATCTTTAGTTATGATTAAATCAGCTATTAAAGCAAATGGAAAGGTTAATCCAAAAGAAGATTTAATCACTTATGTAGTTGAAGAAGAAAAAACTAGTGAAGAAGTTAGTGAACCAACTACAGAAGAAACTACTGAAGCATCACAAGAATAATTCGTGATTAGACCTATTTAGATTGTGATGAAAGGAGGAAAATATAATGGAAAAGATTAAGGACTTAAAATTAAATAAAAAGGTATTCGGAATTGAACCGAACGATAAAGTATTATATGACGCAATAATCACTGCAAGAGCTGGACTTCGTCAAGGAACTTATAAAGTTAAAACTAGAAGTGAAGTATCAGGTGGTGGTAGAAAGCCATGGAGACAAAAAGGAACAGGACGTGCACGTCAAGGTTCAATTAGATCTCCACAATGGGTAGGCGGTGGAGTTGCTCTAGGACCAGTTCCAAGAGATTACTCATTAAAAATGAACCGTAAAGAAAGACAATTAGCATTAAAATCAGCTTTAAGTTACAAAGCTCGCGATAAAGAAATCATTGTTGTTGATGACTTTAATTTAGAAAGTAATAAAACAAAAGATATGCTTAACGCTTTAACTAGTTTAGAAGTTACTGATAAAAAAGTATTATTAGTAATGGATGAATTAACAGAAAATGTAATTTTAGCTGCTCGTAATTTACGTAATGTATTATTAATGGAACCAGTTGAAATTAATGTACTTGATTTAGTTAATGCTGATATCTTATTAGTAACTGCCAAAGCGGTTAAAGAAATCGAGGAGGCGCTAAAATAATATGGATACAAAGTATTTAGAAATTATTAAAGCTCCAATAATTACTGAAAAAAGTAGAATGGAACAAGAACAAGGAAAATATACATTCTTAGTTAGTCCAAAAGCTACTAAAACAGAAATTAAGGATGCTATTGAAAAAATATTTAAAGTAAAAGTTGTTGAAATTAGTACTTTAAATGTAAAACCTAAAGAAAAAAGAGTAGGTCGTTATACTGGTCTTACTAATCGTGGTAAGAAAGCTATTGTTAAATTAGCTGAAGGTATGACTATCGAAACAAATTAAGGAGGGTTTAAGAATGGCTATTAGAAATTTTAAACCAACAACAAATGCAAGACGTAAAATGAGTACATTAGTTAATGAAGAAATTACGACTAATGTTCCTGAAAAAAGTCTTGTAGTTACATTAAAGAAAAATGGTGGTCGTAATAATCAAGGACACATTACTGTAAGACATCACGGTGGTGGTGAAAAAAGAAAATATCGTATTATCGATTTTAAAAGAAATAAATATGATGTTATCGGTAATGTAGCTAGTATTGAATATGATCCAAATAGAACTGCTAATATTGCATTAATTAATTATTTAGATGGTGAAAAAAGATATATTATTGCACCAAAAGATTTAAAAGTAGGAATGCAAGTTGTTAGTGGTGAAAACGTAGATATCAAAGTTGGAAATGCTCTTCCAATTGCAAACATTCCAGTAGGTACAGTTATTCATAATATTGAATTACGTCCAAAAAAAGGTGGAGAACTTGCTCGTTCAGCAGGAACTTCTGCTCAAATTTTAGGTCGTGAAGGTAATTATGTAATGATTCGTTTATCAAGTGGTGAACAAAGAAAAGTATTAGGTACATGTTATGCAACAATTGGTGAAGTAGGAAATGCTGACTATGAATTAGTTAAATTAGGAAAAGCAGGTAGAAGTCGTCATATGGGTATTAAACCTACAGTACGTGGATCTGTTATGAATCCTAATGATCACCCACATGGTGGTGGTGAAGGTCGTGCGCCAGTCGGACGTAAAGGACCAGTTACTCCTTGGGGTAAACCAGCACTTGGATACAAAACTAGAAAGAAAAAAGCAAGCGATAAACTTATTGTTCGTCGTCGTAACAGTAAATAAGGAAAGGATTAGAAAATTATGGCAAGAAGTCTTAAAAAAGGACCTTATGTATTCGATAGATTATTAAATAAGGTTAAATCATTAAATGAAACTGGTAAAAAAGAAGTAATTAAAACATGGTCACGCCGTTCTACAATTTATCCTGACTTTATTGGACATACATTTGCAGTACATAACGGAAAAGAATTTATTCCTGTTTATGTAACTGAAGACATGGTTGGACACAAGTTAGGTGAGTTCTCATTAACTCGTAAATTTGGTGGCCATGGTGAAAATAAAGACAAATAGAAAGTTCTAGGAGGATAGATTATGGAAGCAAAGGCAATCGCTAAAATGCAAAGAATTTCTCCAATTAAAGCAAGATTAGTAATTGATTTAATTCGTGGAAAAGATGTGCATGATGCGAAAAACATATTAATTAATTATAATAATAAGGCCGCTCGTCTTATTATCAAAGTTTTAGACTCTGCAATTGCTAATGCTGTTAACAATAACAAAATGGATGAAAAGACATTATATGTTAAAGAAGCAAGAGTAGATGCTGGTCCTGTTATGAAGAGAATGATGTTTGATTCAAGAGGACATGTTGGTCGCAAAGATAAAAGAACTAGTCACATTAATATTGTGGTGGCTAATAGATAGGAGGATATTATGGGACAAAAAGTTAGTCCAATAGGACTTAGAGTTGGAATCAATAAAGACTGGGAATCTAAATGGTATGCTCCTAAGAAAGATTTCTCTAAAAATTTAATTGAAGATATTAAAATTCGTGAATATATAGAGAAAAATTTAAATGATAAGGGCATAGCAAAAGTTGAAATTGAAAAAAATGCTAAAAGATGCGAAGTTATCATTCATTCTTCTAAACCTGGTGTATTAATTGGTAAAGGTGGAGAAGAAATTGAAAAAGTTAAGAAAGAATTATCTAAATTAACTGGAAATAATGTATTTGTTTCAATCGTTGATATCAAGAAACCTGATTTAAATGCTAAATTAGTTGCTGATTCAATTGCAAAACAAATTACAAATCGTGCTTCATTTAGAATGGCACAAAAAAGAGCTATCAAAAACGCTATGAAGGCTGGAGCTAAAGGTATTAAAACTTTAGTATCAGGTCGTTTAGGTGGTGCTGATATGGCTCGTAGTGAAGGATATACTGAAGGTACTATTCCTCTTCATACAATTAGAGCTGATGTTGATTATGCTCACAGTGAAGCTGATACAACATTTGGTAAAATTGGTGTAAAAGTATGGATTTACAAAGGTGAAATTCTTCCTACGAAAGAGAATAAAGGAGGTAAGTAATTATGGCTTTAATACCTGCAAGAGTTAAACATAGAAGAGTACATCGCTTACCTTATGAAGGACATGCTAAAGGTAATACAGAATTACATTTTGGTGAATATGGTTTAATGGCTAAAGATGGTGCTTGGATTAATGCAAATCAAATCGAAGCAGCTCGTGTTGCGATGACTCGTTACATGAAACGTGGTGGTAAAGTATGGATTAATATTTTCCCACATATGCCAAGAACAGCTAAACCTATCGGAGTACGTCAAGGAAAAGGTAAAGGTGCTGTTGAAGAATGGGTAGCAGTAGTTAAAGAAGGAAAGATTATGTTTGAAATTGGTGGTGTTGATGAAGCAACAGCTCGTGAAGCTTTCCGTTTAGCTAGTCACAAACTACCTGTTAGAACAAAATTTATTACTAAAGAAATTGGTGGTGAAAAATAATGAAGGTTAAAGAAATAAGAGAATTATCCACTAAAGAAATAAATGAAAAGATCGTTGGTGCTAAAGAAGAATTATTTAATTTACGTTTTCAACAAGCAACTGGATCATTAGAAAAACCTTCACGCATTAGAGAATTAAGACATGAAGTAGCTAGACTTAAAACAGTTCTACGCGAACGTGAAATTAAGGAGGTTAAATAATGGAAAAGAAAGCTCGTGAGTTAGTTGGAAAAGTAGTTAGTGCTAAAAACAACAAGACTATTACAGTAGTGGTAGAAACTTATAAAAAAGATCCATTATATGGTAAGAGAGTTAAGTCTTCTAAGAAATATGCTGTACATGATGAAAGCAATAAAGCTAAAGTTGGAGATACAGTTAGAATTGCTGAGACTAGACCATTATCAAAAACAAAATATTTCTATTTAAAAGAAATAGTAAAAGAAGCAGTTATTTTATAACTCTAGATTAAGGAGGATTAAAGATGATTCAACAAGAAAGCCGTTTAAAAGTTGCTGATAATTCTGGTGCACGTGAACTTTTAGTTATTCGTGTATTAGGTGGAAGCAAAGTTAAAACTGGTAATATCGGTGACATTGTAGTAGGTACTGTTAAGAAAGCTACTCCTAATGGAACTGTTAAAAAAGGTAAAGTTGTAAAAGCAGTTGTTGTTCGTTCTAAATTTGGTGTTCGTCGTGAAGATGGAAGTACAATTAAGTTTGATGACAATGCTTGTGTAATTATAAAAGATGATAAGAGTCCAATGGGAACACGTATATTTGGACCAGTAGCAAGAGAACTTCGTGAAAAAGATTTCATGAAAATAGTATCCCTTGCTAAAGAAGTACTATAAAGGAGAAAATATGAATCTTAAAGTAGGAGATAAAGTTATAGTAATTGCTGGTTCTAATAAAGGTAAAGAAGGCTCAATTAAAAAAGTATTAACGAAAGAAAATCGTGTAATCGTTGAAGGCGTTAATATTGTTAAAAAACATAATAAAGGAAATGGTCAAGAATCTGGTGGTATTTTAGAAATAGAAGCACCTATTCATGCATCTAATGTTATGTTAATTGATCCAAAAACAAAAAAACCTACTAGAATCGGGCATTCTATAGATAAGAATAATAAAAAAATTAGAATTTCAAAGAAATCAAACGAAAAGTTTGATTAATCGGAAGGAGGGTAATCTATGAACCGCCTAAAAGAAAAATACTTGAATGAAGTAGTTCCAAGTTTAACAAAAAAACATAATTATAAATCAGTTATGGAAGTTCCAAAATTAGAAAAAATTGTGGTTAATATTGGTGTAGGAGATGCTACAACTAATTCTAAATTATTAGATGCAGCTGTTGCTGATCTTGAAATGATTACTGGACAAAAACCAGTTATCACTAAAGCACGTAAATCGATAGCAGGATTTCATTTAAGAGAAGGACAAGCTATTGGTTGTAAAGTAACTCTAAGAGGGGAAAATATGTATACTTTCTTAGATAAGTTAATTTCAATTGGACTTCCTCGTGTAAGAGATTTTCGTGGTGTTAATCCAAAAGGTTTTGATGGAAGAGGTAATTATACTTTAGGTATTAAAGAACAATTAATCTTCTCAGAAATCGAATATGATAATGTAGTTAAAGTTCGTGGTATGGATATTGTATTCGTAACAACTGCTAAGACTAATGAAGAAGCATTCGATTTATTAGATGAACTTGGAATGCCATTTAGAAAGTAATTGGAGGATATTATGGCTAAAAAAAGTATGATTAATAAAGCTAACAAGAAACAAAAATTCAAAGTGCGTGAATATACAAGATGTTCTCGTTGTGGACGTCCTCATGCAGTAATGAGTAAGTTTGGTATCTGTAGAATTTGTTTCCGTGAATTAGCTTATAAAGGACAAATACCAGGTGTCAAAAAATCTAGCTGGTAGAAGGAGGATAAATTTATGGTAGTAACAGATACAATCGCAGATATGCTTACAAGAATTCGTAATGCAAACCAAATGCGCTATCAAGAAGTTAGTGTACCTGCTTCAAATTTAAAGTGTGAACTTGCTAAGATCCTTAAAGAAGAAGGATTTATTGAAGATTATAAGGTAGTTAAAGAAGATGTTCAAGGAACTATTCTATTAACATTAAAATATGGACAAAATAAAGAAAGAGTAATTACTGGATTAAAGCGTATTTCAAAACCAGGTTTAAGAGTTTATGCAAAGAATACTGAAATTCCTAAAGTATTAAATGGATTAGGTATTGCAATTATTTCAACATCTCGTGGTGTTATGACTGATAAAGAAGCTCGTAAACAAAATTTAGGTGGCGAAGTATTAGCTTATATTTGGTAGAGGTATAATATGAGTCGAATTGGAAATAGAAAAATTATTATCCCTGAAGGTGTTAATGTAGAATTAGTTGATGGAATTGTAAAAGTTTCTAATAATAATGAAACATTAGAAATGGCATTATCTAATTTAATCACAATGGAAATTGAAGGTAATGAAATTACTCTTAGTAAAGTTAAAGATACTAAAGAAGCAAATATGATGCATGGTACAATGAATGCTAATTTAACAAACATGATTAAGGGTGTTAAAGAAGGATATAAAAAAGAATTAGAAATAATCGGTGTAGGATACCGTTTCAATGTTAAGGGAAATGTTTTAGTAATTAATGCTGGATATTCTCATCCTGTTGAAATGCCTATTCCTGCTGGATTAAAAGTAGAAGCAGTTAGTAATACAGAAATTACTATTAAAGGAAGTAATAAAATATTACTAGGTGAATTTGCGGCTAATGTTCGTAAAGTAAGACAACCAGAACCTTATAAAGGTAAAGGTATTCGTTACAAAGATGAACATGTACGTCGTAAAGAAGGTAAAAAAGCTGCTAAATAATAGATAAGGAGAATTGAAATGATAAATAAAGTATCAAAAAACTCTGTACGTAAAGTAAGACATGAACGTGTACGTAGTAAAATCTATGGAACTAGTGAAGTACCTAGACTTTGTGTATATCGTTCAAATACTAATATTTACGCACAAATTATTGACGATGAAAAAGGTATTACTTTAGTTAGTGCAAATTCTCTAGATAAAGAGTTAAAACTTACTAGTAATAATATCGAAGCAGCTTCTAAAATCGGTGAAGTAATTGCTAAAAAAGCAGTTAAAGCTGGTATTAAAAAAGTTGTATTTGATAGAGGTGGATACCTTTACCATGGACGCGTTAAAGCTTTAGCAGAAGCTGCACGTGAAAATGGACTTGAATTCTAGGAGGCGTTATGCAAAATAATAGAAAAGATAATAGAGATAAAGCCAAAACTTTAGAAGAGAAAGTAATTGAAGTTAAAAGTGTAGTAAAAGTTACTCAAGGTGGACGTCAACGTCGTTTCTCTGCTACAGTTGTAGTTGGTGATAGAAAAGGTACGGTTGGAGTACGTATCGGTAAAGCGAATGAAGTACCAGATGCAGTTAAAAAACCTATCCAATCTGCTAATAAAAATTTAATTAAAGTAAATCTAATTGATAATCGTACAATTGCACATGAAATTACAGGTAAACAAGGTGCTGCAAAAGTATTAGTTAAACCTGCTCCTGCTGGTGCTGGATTAATTGCTGGTGGTGCTGTTCGTGATGTATTAGAACTTGCTGGTGTACGTGATATTTCTTCAAAATCTTTAGGAGCTCGCACTAAATTAAATATGGCGCAAGCGACAATGAATGCTTTAAAATCTTTAAAAAGTATTGAAGATGTTTGTCGTTTACGCGGAAAAGAAGAAAGTGAGATTTTAGGATAATGAAGTTACATGAATTAATGCAAAATGCTGGAGCTAAACAAACTCGTAAACGTGTTGGTCGTGGTATGGGTAGTGGTTTAGGAAAAACTAGTGGTAAAGGTGAAAAGGGTCAAAAAGCTCGTAGTGGTGTTTCTATTCCTGCAACATTTGAAGGTGGACAATTACCATTATATAGACGTTTACCAAAAAGAGGATTCTCAAACGCACAATTCAAAATTAAATATGCGACAATCAATGTTTCTGATTTAAATAAATTTGAAGATGGAACAGTAGTGACTCCAGAATTATTAAGAGAAACTGGATTAGTTAAAAATCAATTAGATGGAATTAAAGTACTAGGAAATGGTACATTAGAAAAGAAATTAACAATTAAAGCTAATAAATTCTCAAAAGAAGCTATTAGCAAAATCGAAAAGTCAGGAAGTAAGTACGAGGTGATGTAACATGTTTGCTAACTTAAAGCAAATATTTGCACCTACTAATAAGGACTTACGTAATCGTATATTTTTTACATTAGGTGCATTGTTAATATTTATTGTTGGAACAACACTTAGAGTTCCAGGAACAGCTAACATTACTAGTAATTTAGGTTTTCTTGAATTAATTAATGCTATGGGTGGTGGGGCCTTAAAGAATTTCTCAATTTTTGCCCTAGGTGTTTCACCTTATATCACAGCAAGCATTATTACACAATTATTACAAATGGACATTGTTCCATACTTCTCAGAACTTGCAAAAGAAGGTCCTGTGGGAAGACGTAAGATGAACCAAATTACAAGATATGTTGGTATTGCTTTTGCCTTTATCCAAGGATATGCATTTAGTTATGCATTCTTAGGTAATGCAAGCAGTTTTGATTACTTATATGTAGCGGTTATTTTAACGGCTGGAACAGCATTCTGTTTATGGTTAGGTGATCAAATTACACAAAAAGGAATTGGAAATGGTATTAGTTTAATGATTATGGCTGGTATTATTTCAACACTTCCAACAACGTTTATTGCATCATTTAATGAATTTATTGTCTTTAGTGGGACAACCTTAGAAATAATCTTAGGAATTTTAAAATTTGTTGGCTTTGTTCTTTCATATTTTATCATCATTATTGGGGTAATTTATGTTCAAGAAGCTGAAAGAAGAATTCCACTTCAATATGCTAACCGTACAACGGGATCATATGGTAGTGAACAATCTTTCTTACCAATTAAATTAAATACAGCGGGAGTTATTCCAGTAATTTTCGCATCAAGCTTACTTGCAATTCCTGCAACAATTGCGAATTTTGTAAGTAATGAAGGATTTCAAAATTTTGTTAGTACATATTTAGATTATACAAAACCAGTAGGATTTATAATTTATGTAGTATTAATATTCTTCTTTGGTTATTTCTATACATTCTTACAACTAAGACCAGACAATGTGTCAGAAAATCTTCAAAAGAATGGTGGCTATATTCCAGGTGTTCGTCCTGGAAAGGATACAACTAAATATATTAGTCATGTATTGTCAAGAATTACTATTACAGGAACATTATTCCTTACCATTTTAGCAATTATTCCAATTATTATTCAGAAAATTACTGGATCAACACTTGGTGCAGCTATTGGTGGAACAGGAATCTTGATTGTTGTTGGAGTTGCGCTTGAAACATATAAGCAACTTGAAGGTAGTTTAGCTACTAGAACTTATAAAAAAGTAAAAGGAAGAAGAAGATGAGAGATATAATACTTATTGCTCCACCTGCTGCAGGTAAGGGTACTGTTGCCAAATTATTAAGTGATAAATATGGCTATGTTCATATTTCAACAGGTGATATTTTAAGAGATATGGCAAAAGATGAAAGCGATTTTGGTAAAAACTTAGCGTCATTATTACAAGAAGGTAAATTAATACCTGATGATATTGTATATGAAGCAGTTGAAAAACGCTTATCAATGCCGGATCTTTCAAATGGATATATTTTAGATGGATTTCCAAGAAATTTAGAACAAGCGATTAAGTATGATGAAATCTTAAATAATATCAATCGTGATTTAGGGATTGTTATTGAACTAAAAGTTGAAAAAGAAATTCTTGAAAAAAGAATTACTGGTCGATATATTTGCACACTTTGTGGGGCAACGCATAATACTTTAACGGGTGTTAATACACCAAAAGTTAATGGTATTTGTAATGAATGCGGTGGTGCTTTAAATCAAAGAAAAGATGATAATTATGAATCTTTTCAGGTTAGATATCAAACTTATTTAGAGAAAACATATCCACTTATTGATTATTATCAAAAAAAAGGTGTGTTAGTAAGTGTTGATTCTTTAAAGCCAGAAGATACATTTAAAGAAATCGAGGCTATCATTAATGATTAGTATTAAAAGTGAACGCGAAATAGAACTTTTAAGAAAAGCTGGAAATATTGTGTATTTGACTCATCAATATTTACGTCCATATATAAAGGAAGGTATTACTACAAAAGAGTTAGATAAATTAGCAGAAGACTTTATTAGAAGTCATGATGCAACTCCTTCCTTTAAAGGATACCAGGATTTTCCAGCCAGTATTTGTACAAGTATAAATGAGGAAGTTGTACATGGAATTCCAAGTAATCGTCGTCTTCGAAAAGGAGATATTATTTCGATTGATATTGGGGCATGTTACAAAGGTTATCATGGAGATTCAGCGTGGACTTATCCGGTTGGAGAAATTAGTGATAAACGAAAAGACTTACTTAAATATACGGAAGAAAGTTTATTTAAAGGCTTAGATGAAATAAAACCTGGAAATCATATTGGTGATATCGGGGAAGCCGTTTATAATCATGCAACTCTTCATAATTTAGGAGTTGTAAGAGAATTAGTTGGTCATGGTGTTGGAACGAATATTCATGAAGAACCTGATGTACCAAACTATGGTAAAAAAGGTACGGGACCAATTTTAAAAGAAGGAATGGTTATTGCCGTTGAACCAATGTTGACGTTAGGAAGAAGAGATATTTGCATCTTGGATGATGAGTGGACGATAGAAACCGTTGATAATAGTCCAAGTGCTCATTATGAACACACAGTAGTAGTAACAAAAGACGGTTATGAAATATTAACAGGAGGCGGAAATGTCTAAAAATGATACGATTGAAGTAGAAGGTAAAGTTTTAGAAGTTTTACCGGGGTATAAATTCAAGGTCGAGCTTAGTAATAAGCACATCATTGAAGCTCACGTTTCCGGTAAAATGCGAATGAATTACATTCGTATCGTAGAAGGAGATAATGTAACAGTAGAGTTATCCCCATACGATTTAACACGTGGGCGTATAACCTATAGGAAATAGGAGGGAAATATATGAAAGTTAAACCATCAGTTAAACCAATTTGCGCAAAGTGCAAAGTAATTAAACGTAAAGGAAAAGTAATGGTTATTTGTGAAAACCCAAAACACAAACAAACTCAAGGGTAAAATAAGGAGGAAATTATGGCACGTATAAAAGGTGTAGATATACCTAATGATAAACACATTTGTATATCATTAACTTATATTTATGGTATTGGTAGAAATCTTGCAATGACAATTTGTGAAAAAGCAAAGATTGAACCAACTAAAAAAGCAGGCGATTTATCAATTGAAGAATTAAATCAATTACGTGATTGTATTAATGAATATCTTGTTGAAGGTGATTTAAGAAGAGAAGTTAATATGAACATTAAAACAAAAATGGAAATTAATTCATATCAAGGAACTCGTCATAAAAAAGGTTTACCTGTTCGTGGACAAAGAACAAATAGAAATGCTCGTACACGTAAAGGAAAAGGTAAAACTGTCGCTAATAAGAAGAAATAGTTATTAAAATAGACTAAAAGGAGGATAACATGGCTTATAAGCAAAGAAAGAGAAAAGTTAAAAAGAATATCCCTGAGGGTGTAGCTCATATTCATGCAACTTTTAATAATACAATAGTTACTCTTTCGGATAAAGAAGGAAATGCTATTGCTTGGGCTTCAGCTGGTGCTTTAGGATTTAAAGGTAGTAAAAAATCAACACCATTTGCTGCTGGATTAGCAAGTGAAGCTGCTGGTAAAAAAGCATATGATTTAGGTATGCGTAAGGTAGAGGTATTTGTTAAGGGATTAGGACCTGGAAGAGAAACAGCAATTCGTTCATTACAAACTGCAGGTTTAGAAATTACATCTATTGATGATGTAACACCAATTCCACACAATGGATGCCGTCCACCAAAACGTCCACGTGGATAATAATAAAAAGGAGGATTTCATGATTCAATTTGAAAAACCAATTTATAAAATAACTGATTACGTAGAAAGCAATTTCTATGGAAAATTTGAACTAGAACCATTAGAAAGAGGTTTTGGTACAACATTAGGTAATGCTTTAAGAAGAGTATTATTATCAAGCTTACCAGGTAGTGCTATTTCAAGTATTAAAATTGATGGCGTTCAACATGAATTTCAAACAATTGAAGGAGTTCGTGAAGACGTTGTTACCATCATTTTAAATTTAAAAGGATTAGTACTTAAGAACCATACTGAAGATGAAAAAGTTATTCGTCTTGATGTAAAAGGTAACGAAGATGAAACAATTGTTAAAGCAAGTGATATTATCCATGATGCTGATATTGAAATATTAAATCCAGATTTAGTAATTGCAACAGTTGCTCGTGGCGGACATTTAGTAATGGAAATGAATGTTTCAAATGGACGTGGATATGTAAGAAGTGAAGAAAATAAACGTTTATTAGATGCTAGTAATAATAAAAAAGTAGGTCTAATTGCAATGGATTCACTATATTCACCAATTGAAAGAGTATCTTATGAAGTTGATAGTGCTCGTGTAGGACAAAATGAAAATTATGATAAATTAATCTTAAATGTATGGACAAATGGAGCAATGCGTCCTGAAGAGGCTGTAGCTCTTGCTTCAAAAATATTAATTGAACATTTCAAAATATTAACTGATTTAAGTGATATTGCTGATATGACAGGAATGATGATTGAAAAGACAGAAGATTCTAAAACAAAAGCTTTAGAAACTTCAATTGATGATCTTGATTTCTCTGTAAGAGCATATAATTGCTTAAAACGTGCTAATATTCATACATTACAAGATTTAGTAAACAAAGATGAAGACGAAATAATGAAAATACGTAATTTAGGTAAAAAATCTTTAAAAGAAGTATTAGACAAAATTAAAGAATTAGGCTTAGATTTACGTGATAGTGAATAATAGGAGGTAAT
>JAZULI010000160.1:0-1710 GCA_045603025.1 Bacilli bacterium | reverse complement strand
AAGAAATAAATAAATTAAAATTATTTAGATAATTTGTATAAATTAATAGTTCATATATTAATGTAAAATTGAAAAGGCTTGAAATCTTGATTTTAAGTCTTTTAATATGATAAAAAAATAATTTCATAAAATAAAAGAGATTTATGAAAAAATTAATTATGAAGAAGAATTACCACCAATTGAAAAAAGAAAAGCTTTGTTACAAGTTAAAAGTGATCGTTTGTTTCATGATTTATTTAATGAAAATGATATGAATACTTTAGAATGGGTTGTTATGCAAATACTTGAGTGTTCCTATGAAGAAATACATGGTCAGGTTCAGGTTAATAATGTAAGACTTGTTAATACTTATCAACAAGAACGTGGTAAATATGTTGATTTAGTAGTTGATTATCGTGGTGAAAAAATAATAATTGAGATGAATAATAATTATGTTGGTAATTATATGAAAAATTTATTGTATGCTTTTAATGTTATAGGAAATTATTATAATGTTGGCGCTGGAACAATTGATTTTTCTAAAAAAAGAGCGAAAGCGATACTTGTTAATTTGAATTGGCATAGTACTAAGGAATTAGCAAATAATGCTCCAAAAAAAGAAGAGATAATATTACCATATACGGAGGAAACTTTGAGGAAAGAAAAGGATTTTCTTTTGAAAATTATTAATGTTAATCTAGATTTTTATTATAGGTTAGATTATAATGAAATAGACAGATGGGAAGAATTATGGAAATTGTTAACAATAAATAATTACCATGAGATGGATAAGTTTATAAAAGATATAAAAGAACTTACATATTATCGGAAGAAGTTATATACCCTGTCAAATAGTGATGAATATTTGGAGTTAATTATGAATGATGATATGAGAAAAAATGCAGAAATAGAAGCTTATTATCGCGCTGGATGTGATGAAGGGGAAAAGGCTGGTTTTAATCGAGGAATTATTTCTAAACAAACTGAAATGATATTAAATATGTATCATAAAAATATAGCAGTTGAAACAATTAGTGAATGTGCTAATTTATCAGTTCCTGAAGTATTAGAAATTATTAATAATAATAAATAATGATTTTGATTATATGTCTTTTTCGAAGATTTTGAGGCTAGTGAAATAGGTTTACATAAAAAAATAGATGATGGTGAAGATGTATAATGTCATATTTATATTTTAAAATAAATGTTCAATTAAGATTTTTATGCCCATAATTATTAGGATTAAACCTCCAATGATTTGGGATTTTTTTTGATATTTTGTTCCAAAATATGTTCCAATATTATAACCTAAGGAAGTCACTAAAAAGGTAATAAAACCAATAATTATAATAGATAACCAGATATTAACATTTAAAAACGAGAAGGTAACACCTACAATTAAAGCGTCAATGGAAGTAGCAATTGATAAAAGAACCATTTCTTTAAATTTAAGACTATCATTAATTCTGTTTTCTTCCTTTGATTCTTTTATCATATTAAGACCAATAAAACTCAAAAGAAAAAAAGCAAAATAATGATCAAACATGATAATTTTATCACTAAAAAAATTACCTAAATAATAACCAATAGTAGGCATTAATGATTGAAATATTCCAAAATATAATCCTACTATTAAACTATTTTTTAGATTTGTTTTAGATTCTTTTAAACCTTTACAAATACTTGCAGAAAAAGCATCCATTGCAAGAGATAAACTTATTATTATTAATT
>JAZULI010000159.1:0-2248 GCA_045603025.1 Bacilli bacterium | reverse complement strand
CAATTAACTTTTTCAATTAAACCATTTGATTTATCAACTAATTTAATAAATTCTTTTATCATTTTTGGTGTTGCTTTAAAAGTTCTATTTATTATTTCATGAAATTCATAATCTTTTAAAAGCTTAGTACCTGATGTTGCTAATTTTTTTAAAGGACTTTTATGATCATTAGTTAAATAATTAAAAGCTGGCGCTAATAAAACTAATTTTTTAACATACTTAGGATATTTAATAGCCATATGCGTAGCAATTAAACCTCCCATTGAATGTCCAACAACATAAATATCACGATAACCATATTTTATTAGTTCATTCATTTTTTCTTCGGTAGCTTTTAACCAATCTTCATTAGAAATACTATATTTTATTTCATCATGTCCTGGTAATAAAAAATTATAAACATCTAATTTCATTTCATGATTTAAAGAGAAAAATAAAGGTTCTAAATCTTTTGTACTACCAACAAAACCATGAATCAATAATACTGCTTTCCTATATAGAATCATTTACTTTCCTACGCCCCACTTTTTCACCTAATTTTATTTTAGTTTCAATATGTTTTTCAGAATTAGTTAAGATATCTTCATCTAATTTAATGGTATTTTCTTTAAATAACATAATAATTGTTGAACCACCAAAACAGAAATATCCTTTTTCTTCACCGCGTTTAAATTCTTTTTTCTTCTTATTTTTAATTTTACCAACCATTAAAGCCCCTACTTCAACTTGAATAACTTTACCAAAGTTTTTGGTTTCTAAAATAGAATATTCACGATGATTTTCACTAAATACTTTATCTTTTTTATTAGTAATTGGACTAACGGTATGTAAAACACCTTTGATTTTTTTGCCACCAACAACCTTACCATCATCGATAAAATGATAATGATGATAATCATCAACCGCTAAACGATAAACTAAGCAATAACCATTTTTATATTCGGCGGCTAATTTTTTATCTTTTAAAATTTCTTCAACCGTATAAATACTATTTTTTACATTTAATCTAGTATCTTCATCTATTTTATAAGCTGTTAACCTTGAATCAGCTGGAGCAATTAAGTTTTTAAAATCTTTAGTAATTGGTCGTTTTGTTACTTTTATTTTTCTAGTAAAAAAATGATTAAAAGATTTATATTTTTCCTCAGGATAATCGTTCATATCAATATTATTTTTTCTAATAAAACGTTTAATAGAAAACTTAGATAACGGACTATCCATATATAAACCGCCTATTTGAGAAACTGGTTTAGTAATCGCGATTTTAAGCAAAATACGCCCTGGAATAGTTTTATAAAAAAACTTTAATGCTAATCCCTTTTTTTCAGAATAATATATATCTTTTTCTCGATTATAAATCATAATTAACTCCTATATTTTAAATATAATAATATAAATCCAAAAATAGCCCCAATTATTGGCATTGCAATAAAGAATGTTTTACTTTTTGGTTTTTTAAATCTAAAATTTAAAACAAATAAAACGGCTACTAATAATATAACTGCTAAATAAATATATGCAAATATTTCTTTATTTAACATAAAACTAAATAAATATATAAATGGAAAAATAATAGCGGTTGTTGTAACTGGAAGACCACTATAAAATTTAACAGGTCCATCTTCACTATGTGCTTTTAAGTTAAAGAATGCTAAACGTGTTATACCACAAACCGTAAATAAAGTGATAATAGGTACTGTTAAAAATGGACTAATATTTAAATTATATTTTAAAGCAATACCATAAAAAATTACTAAAGGATAAGCTACAAAAGCTACCATATCAGCTAAAGAATCGATTTGAATACCATATTCTTTATCTTCATCAGTACGTCCTTTACACATTCTCGCTACTTTACCATCAAACATATCACAAATACCAGCCACCATTAAACAAATTATAGAACCAGTAATATTTTTATCTACTAAAACAAGATAAAAACCTAGTATTGTTGCTAGTGTTCCTAAATATGTTACAATAACTGAACGATTAAATTTTCCAATAAACATCTAAATCACCTTAAATATTGTACCATACTTTTTTAATTTTTCAAAATATCAAAAATAGATGGACTAAATCATCCATCTATTTTGCCTTTTAAATTGTTTTTTTAAAGTTTTACCTTTAGATCTATTATCATAAGCTTTATAGCCTTCATATTGCCAATTAATATATCTGGCCTCATCTATTTCTTTAAAATCAACATTTATTTTAAATTTAGAAGATAATTCAGTTTTCAAACTATCTA
>JAZULI010000158.1:0-3688 GCA_045603025.1 Bacilli bacterium | reverse complement strand
GTAGTAAAGTTTTTTTATAACAAAAAGCAATTTTTTTTAAATATTAAATTAAACTATTTTTTAATTAAATAATTTTAATTTTTAACATAAAATACTTTTTACTAATAAAAAAAGTTATTAAAAATTTTAGTATTGCATTCTATCGAAAAAAACAACCTTTATGAATATTCATAAAGGTTGTTATTAAATTCAAAGTGGAGCAGATGACGGGAATCGAACCCGCGTCCTAGCCTTGGCAAGGCCATATTCGAGCCACTAAACTACATCTGCAAATATAAATGGAGGAGCCAGACGGATTTGAACCGCCGCTCAGGGAGTTGCAGTCCCATGCCTTACCACTTGGCTATGACTCCATGCACGATTAATTATAACAAAATAAATATTTAAAATCAAGGGTATTTTGTAAAAAAATATACCATTTTTTAACAGTAAAAAAAAGAAAATTTTTTCTATGTAAAAAAGATGTAAATTCATTGTTTTTTAATATTTTGCCCCCTATAATAAAAGTCACAAAAGGAGGTTTACTATGTTAAAAACTAATTTACCTGTTTTAATAGTTCGTAATATTGTATTATTTCCTTATACGGAGTGTAAATTTGAATTTGAAGATATAAATGATAAAAAAGTTATTTCATTATCAGAAAATTATTATGATGGTCATTTGTTAGTTGTTTCTGTAAATGATGATAATTATAATAAAGAATCTCTCCCAAGAATTGGTATCGTTGCACAAATTAAGTTTAAACTTGATATGCCTAATGGTCTAACTAAAGTTTCGTTAAAAGGGATTAATCGTGTTAATGTTCATCGTTATAATGTTGATGATAATTTATATGATGCAACAGTATCAGCAGTTGTTAATAAATCATTATCACCAGTTTCTGAACTTGCTAGTGCAAGAACATTAAAAAGTTTATTTAATGAATATATTGAATTAAAAAAAGGAATAGGTAATAGTATTTTATCACAAATAGATGAAGTAAATTCCATATCAAAACTTACAGATTTGATAGTTTCCTTTGTACCGATGTCCTTAACTAGAAAAATAAAATATATTCAAGAAACTAATCCTGTTAATCGTGTAGAAATGTTAATTGATGATTTAAATTATGAATTATCACTTTTAAATTATGAACAGGAATTAGATGAAAAAGTTGAAAGAAACTTAGAAGAATCTCAAAAAGAATACATTTTACGTGAAAAAATTAAAGTTATTAATGAGGAATTAGGGATTACAGAACCTAATATTTTAGATGAATTAGAGGATAAACTTTTAAATTTTGATTGTCCTATTAATATTAAAAATCGTCTACAAGAAGAAATAAATCGTTATAAACTTTGTAATAGTAATTCTCCAGAAGTAGGAATTATTAAAAATTATATTGATACTTTGTTTAGTTTACCTTGGAATGTTTCGACTAAGGATACGGAAGATTTTTTAGAAGTTAAAGAAAAACTAAATGATAGTCATTTTGGATTAAATGATACCAAAATAAGAATTTTAGAGTATATTGCAACTAAAGAATACACGCATAATCAATGTAGTCCGATTTTATGTCTAGTTGGTCCTCCTGGTGTTGGAAAAACATCAATTGCTAAAGCGATTAGTAGTGCCCTAAACCGTAAATGTGTAAAAATATCGGTTGGTGGTATTAATGATGCGGCCGAAATAACAGGACACAGACGTGCTTATGTTGGCGCTGCTCCCGGAAAAATAATTTCGGGTATAAAAAAAGCAGGGGTCAATAATCCTGTTTTTATTATTGATGAAATTGATAAAATGACTAAAGATATAAAGGGAGATCCGGCTAGTAGTTTATTAGAAGTCTTAGATAAAGAGCAAAATGATAAATTTGTTGATCATTTTCTAGAAGAAGAATTTGATTTATCAAAAGTAATGTTTATTTTAACGGCGAATTATGTCGATAAAATACCAAGTGAATTAAAAGATCGTTTAGAAATAATTGAATTAACTAGTTATACAACAAAAGAAAAATTAAATATTGCAAAAGGTTATTTAATTCCTAAATTACAAGTGGAATATGAACTTAATGATTTTTCATTACAGGATGACACCATTTTAAAAATTATTAATAATTATACCAAAGAAAGTGGTGTTCGTGAACTAGAGAGATTATTACGAAAAATGTGTCGTAAAATTATTTATTCGAAATTAATAGATTCAAATAAAGTATACGATTTAAATAATAAATTTGAAGAGTTATTAGGTAAAAAGAAATATTTATATTTAGATAATTATGATAATGTTGTAGGGTGTGTTAATGGACTTAGTTGTACACCAATTGGTGGTCATGTTTTAAAAGTTGAGAGTGTTTATCATAAGGGTGTAGGAAATATATTGTTAACTGGTTTATTGGGTGATATGGTAAAGGAATCAATAACCATAGCTTTTACCTATTTGAAAAGTCATTGTAATATTTTTAATATTCGATTTGAATTATTACAAGAAAATGATTTTCACGTTCATCTTCCTAGTAGTAGTATGAAAAAAGATGGACCATCTGCCGGTGTTACTGTAATTACTTCGATTATTAGTTTAATTAAAAAAATTAAAATATCTAATGAGATAGCAATGACTGGGGAATTGACATTATCAGGAAAAATATTGCCAGTTGGTGGTATCAAGGAAAAAATAATAGCTGCAATGGTTAATGGTGTTAAAATTATTTATATGCCAAAGGATAATAATAATGAGGTTTTAGAATATTATGAATTATATAATGACAAGTTAGAAGTTAGATTTGTTGACAATTATAAAGAAATTTATCGTGATTTGTTTGAAAAATAGTGAAATATTAAATAAAATGTGATATCATATAAATTGTGGTGAGATGATGAAAAGAAAAAAAATGTTAATATTTTTAATTATTTTATTGTTATTTGTAAATATTTCTGTTGAAGCAAAGGGGATTAATTTAAATTTATTAGATTCTACTGTATCTTGTTCAGGTTATTTTGGTGATCCCAATAATCCTAAGTCATTGATGGGAATTATGAAACAAATCTTTTTTATGATTCAAATTGCGGTTCCAATACTATTATTAGTATTTACAACTATAGATTTTAGTAAAGTAGTGTTTTCTAATTCGAAAGATGGAATGGAAAAAGCAAAAAAGAATTTTATTAAAAGGGCTATAATATCAGTATTTGTCTTCTTTATTCCAACTTTTTTAACTATAATTTTTCGTTATGTTGATAATAAGGCGATACAAGCTTGTCAAAATTATTTCAAATAACTATTTTTTAAAATTAATGTATTATGCATTAATTTTTTTAATAATATTGGTTATCGATGTGGACTTTATAATAAATATTTGATACAATTAATACGATGTTAAGATAAAATAGTTGTAAAAATAGAGGAGTATGGTGGTGTAATAAATGAAAAAAAGATTAATTAGTGCAATTTTAATGATTTTATTATTTATTCCATTTGTTTTAATTGGTGGATATCCATTTATAATTTTAGTTTCTTTAATTGGAATGTTATCTTTAAAGGAATTGTTAGATTTAGAAAAAAATATCCCGTTAATTCTAAAAATTAGTGCCTATTTTTTTACTTTATTTTTACAAATTTCCAACGCTTTCTCTGCTTTCTGTCTTAAACTCTCTTGCTTCTTAATATCTGCTGATGTAGCTTGTCTTTCTATTTTTACAATATCTTCTT
>JAZULI010000157.1:0-7706 GCA_045603025.1 Bacilli bacterium | reverse complement strand
GTAGATGCTAAAGAAGTATTATGCCTTGATTCTAAGAAAGTTGAAGTATTAAAGCATTTACAAATGTTAAGAGATAATAAAACTGTTAGTGATAATTATATTTTGGATGATTATTTAATATATGATAAGGATTTATATTATGAAAATACAAAAGATATTATAAATAAATGTAATTTAGTTTTACCAGAATATTTTCTAAATCTTCCTAAATATAGTTTATATAATGATACTAAAGGACTTAGTGATAAGGATTATTTATATAATTTAAGTGTTTCGGGATTATCGAAAAGACTTAATAATCAAGTCTCTAGTGTTTATAAAGAGAGACTTTTATATGAACTTAGTATTATTAATCAAATGGGATTTGATAATTATTTTTTAATTGTTTATGACTTTATTAAATATGCTAAGACTAATAATATTTTAGTAGGTCCTGGTCGTGGTAGTGCATGTGGAAGTTTAGTTAGTTTTTCTCTTGGTATTACAGATGTTGATCCTATTAAATATGATTTATTATTTGAAAGATTTTTAAATATTGAGCGAATTACCATGCCAGATATTGATATTGATTTTCCAGATGATAAAAGGGATTTAGTAATTGAATATGTCGTTTCTAAATATGGATTAAAAAAAGTAAGCGCAATTACTACATTTGGAACCTTTGGTAGTAAAATGGCTATTAGAGATATGGGAAGAGTTTTAAATGTTCCTTTATATACAATTGATGAGATTTGTAAAATAATTGGTAATGGTGATAATTTAAAAGAAATTTATTTAAAAAATAAAAAACTTCAAAGTATGGTGGAAAGTGATAATAAATTGAAAAAATTATTCTTTTTAGCAAGTAATATTGAAGGAATGGTAAGGCATACTTCAGTTCATGCTGCGGGAATTATTATGTGTAATGATAATCTTGATAATTATGTTCCACTTGTATATGATGATAACATGTATTTAAGTGCCTATGAAGCTTGTTATTTAGAAGATTTAGGTTTATTAAAAATGGATTTTTTAGGTTTAAAAAATTTAACAACGATTGATAAAGCGATTAGTTTAATAAATGAAAAAAGTAATCAGAAAATTAGATTTAATGAAATTCCGTTAGATGATCCAAAGACTTTTAAAATTTTTCAAAATGGTGATACCCTTGGTATTTTTCAATTTGAAAGTAGTGGAATGCGTAAATTTTTAAAAGATTTACATCCAACAAGTTTTATTGATATAGCATCGGCTAATGCTTTGTATCGTCCTGGTCCTAGTGATAATATTCCTTTATATATTAGAAGAAAAAATAATGGTGAAGTTATTAATTATTATCATGATTCTTTAAAAAATATTTTAAAGAGTACTTATGGAATTATTGTTTATCAAGAGCAAATTATGCAAATTGCTAGTACGATGGCGGGGTATTCTTTAGGAGAAGCCGATATCTTAAGACGAGCTATGAGTAAGAAAAAGATTGAAGTTTTAGAAAAGGAAAAAGAAAGATTTATTGAAGGGGCAATTAAAAAAGGATATAGTAGGGATGTTGCTTTAGAAGTTTATGAATTAATTTTACACTTTGCCAGTTATGGTTTTAATAAAAGCCATAGTGTTGCCTATAGTTTAATTGCATATAAAATGGCTTATTTAAAGGCCAATTATCCACTTTACTTCTATTTAGCAATTTTAAATAATGTTATTATGGATAATACAAAAACGAAAGAATATTTAAAAGAAGTAACACGTTTAGGTATTAAAATATTAAAACCAGATATCAATAAAAGTAGTAGTGAATATGAAATTTATTATAATAGTATTATTTTACCATTTACTAAGATTAAAGGTATTTCCAAAATTGTTTCCGAAAAAATTATATTAGCAAGAAATGAAGGATTTAAAGATATTTATGACTTTATTAGTAAAATGGTTTTAAATGGTATTAGTAAAAGTACGATTGAAAATTTAATTGATAGTGATTCTCTAAATTGTTTTGGTTATAATCATCAAACTTTATATGAAAATTTAGATAGTTTAATTAATTATGGTAATTTGTGTAAAGATTTAGATCCAAGTTTTGTTTTAAAACCAGAGATAGAAATAAAAGAAGAATTTAAAAGAGAAATTCTTATTAATCGGGAAAAAGATTTATTTGGAATATATTTAACTAATCATCCGGTAGTAGATTATAAATTAAAACATGTTGATTGTATTAATTTATGTGATATTGAAAAGTATTTTAATAAAGTTATTAAAACAATTGTTATGATTGATTCGATTAAAGAAATTAAAACTAAAAAAGGTGAGGTAATGCAATTTATTAATGCATCTGATGAAGAAGAAAGTATGGAATATGTTTTATTTCCAAAAACTTATTTATTATATAATGATTTGAAAAAAGGTGATATAATTATAATTGAAGGTAAAGTCGAAAGACGGAATAATTATCAAATAATTGTTTCTAGGATATGGAGGGTATAATGAAAAAAACGAAAATAATTGCAACCGTAGGACCTAGTAGTTTTAGTAGTGAAATTATAGAACAAATGGTTAAAGAAGGTGCTGATGTTATTCGAATTAATTTATCGCATGCTGATTTTAAATTTTGTGATGAAATCATTAATAAAGTTAGAAAAATTGAAAAAGATTTAAATAAACCAATTGGTATTATGTTAGATACTACAGGACCATCAATTAGATTAGATAAATTAATTGAAGAAAAGGTTTTATTAAATAAAGATAAAGAATTAAAAATATTTAATTATCATGTTATTTGTAATAATACACAATTATCATTTAATAATCCCGAAGTTGTTGATAATTTAATGATTAATGATATTTTATTGTTAAGTGATGCAGAAGTGGAATTAGAAGTTATTGATAAAGAAAATGATTATGTTGTTTGTCGAGTTAATAAAGGTGGAGAAATACATAGTCGGCAATCTGTCCATATAAAAGAGAAAAGTTTTAATTTACCATTTTTAAATGACACTGATATTGAAGGAATAATGTATGGAATTAAAAATAATATTGATTTCCTAGCTTTATCCAATGTTCGCGATGAGCAAGATGTTTTAGAAGTTGTTGATATGTTAATTGAAAATGATAATAATCATTGTGAAATTATTGCTAAAATTGAGAATGCTAGGGCAATTGAAAATTTAGATGAAATTGCTAAAGTTAGTGATGGTTTAATGGTAGCTCGTGGGGATTTAGGAATAGAAATGTCTATTGAAAAATTACCTTTATATCAAAAAAATATTTTGGAAAAAGCTAGAGAATATGAAAAAATTGGGATTGTTGCAACTGATTTATTAATGAGTATGGAAAATAGTATTTCTCCATCAAGAGCTGAAGTAAGTGATGTTTATAATGCTATTGTTTCTAAGTGTGATGCGGTATTATTATCAGGGGAAACAACTATTGGTAATTATCCTGTTGAAACAGTAAGTGCGATGACTAGAATTATTGAAAGTGCGGAAGAAGATTTTGATTATTTAGATAATTTACAAGAAACTTTGCGGAGTACTAAACAAAATATTACTTCATCAATTGCTTATTCTGTCGTAGATTCTTCATTAAGATTAAATGCTAGTTGTGTAATTGCTAACACTAATAGTGGATATACCGCTAAATTAATTAGTCATTTTCATCCAAAGTGTCCAATTATTGGTTTGAGTCCTAGTATAAATGCTATTAGAAGTTTAACGTTAGTTTATGGTGTTATTCCAATATTATCAGAGGAATGTAAAACAACAGATAGTATTGTTAAAATGTGCCTAAAAGAAGCAACAAAGAAACTAGAACTTGAAAATGATAATATTGTAATTATTACGGGAGGTTTTCCAATAAGTAATAAGAATACAAACTTTATGAAGATAGAAGTTATTAATAATGAATAGTAGATTAAATCTATTATTCTTTTTATTTTGAAAAAAAGACTAGTTTAAAAGTTAAATAATGGTATAATAATTATAGTAGGTGATAATATGTTAGGAATTAATAATATTTTTGGAATGAATAGTGAAGATTATACTAATGATTATAAAGTTATTAATAATATAAGGTGTTTAGCTCTTGATATGATTGATAATGCAAATAGTGGACACCCAGGTATTTGTCTTGGAGCTACGCCGATGTTATATACATTATTTAGTAGACATTTAAATATTTATCCAAGTGATGCTAATTGGTATAATCGTGATCGTTTTATTTTATCAGCGGGTCATGGAGCACCAATGTTATATGCTACTTTACATATGCTAGGTTATCTTTCACTTGATGATTGTAAAAATTTGCGAAAATTAAATAGTAATACGCCAGGTCATCCAGAAATTGAAACAAAGGGTATTGATATGGCAACTGGACCATTAGGGCAAGGGGTAGCAACCTCAGTAGGAATGGCTATTTCAGAAAGATATTTAAATACTTTAAATAAAAATCTTTTTGATCATTATACCTATGTTTTATGTGGTGATGGTGATTTAATGGAAGGTGTTAGTTATGAATCCCTTTCACTAGCGGGTAAACTTAAATTAAATAAATTAATTCTTTTATATGATGCGAATAATATAACTTTAGATAGTGAACTTGAACGAAGTAGTGATGAGGATGTTATTTCGCGTTTTAAAGCAATTAATTTTGATATTTTTATGGTTTCTGATGGAGAAAATATTCATGATATTGATAATGCCATAAAGAAAGCTAAGGAGAGTAATAAACCTAGTATTATTGTTGTAAAAACGAAAATTGGTAAATATTCTGTTAATGAAGGTAAAAATATAACTCATGGAAAACCACTGGATAAAGAAGATATTTCTAGTATTAAAAATAAATTGGATATTTATGATAGTCCATTTACGGTTAGTAGTGATGCCGTAGAATATTTTCAAAAAATGATTTATAACCGAGTTAGTTATCTTTATAAAGATTGGAAACGTAAATTTAATAATTTAAAAGAAAGTGAACAAGAACGTTTTAATAAAATCATTGAAGGTAAAACTACTTATGAAATTAAAGATATGGATGTTCCGTATCAAGACCTATCTCTAAGAGATATATCAGGTAAAATTTTAAATATTATTGCAAATAATTTTGAACTTGTAATTGGTGGTAGTGCTGATTTATCTAGTTCTTGTAAAACTAATTTAGATAATTTAGGTATTTTTGATAGTAATAATTATCATGGTCGAAATATCTATTTTGGAATTCGTGAACATGCTATGGCTTCGATTTTAAATGGGATGGCTCTTTGTAATCTTCGTCCATTTGGTAGTACATTCTTAGTCTTTTCTGATTATATGCGTCCGGCTATTAGAATGAGTGCTTTAATGGATTTACCAGTTTTATATATTTTCACTCATGATTCCATTACGGTAGGTGAAGATGGTAAAACGCATCAACCAATTGAACAATTATATTCTCTCGATTTAATTCCTAATTTAAATGTTTATCATCCTTTTGATGTTAATGAATTAATTTCTTGCTACAAAGAAATTTATAAAAATAATAAGCCTAGTGTTTTAGTTTTACCTAGAGATAATAAAGAAATAAGTGAGCTTACTAAAAGTAATCAAATTGATAAGGGCGCTTACATTATGAAAAAAGAAGAAAGTGATAATTATATTATTCTTCTTGGAAGTGGTGAAGTAATGGGAACTTTGATTAATGTTAGTGAAGAATTAAAAATTCATGGAATTGATACTAGAATAGTAAGTCTTCCTTGTTATAAAAACTTTATTAAACAGTCAACTGATTATGTAAATAAAGTACTTCCTAAAGATAAAAAAATTATTGGTGTTAGTTATTCTTTGAATGAACGTTTTTATCGCTTTACCGATAAAGTAATAGGTGTTAATGATTTTGGGGTTAGTGCACCTAAAAGTGATGTCTTAGATTATTTTTCACTAACGAAAGATAAATTATGTGAACAAATTTTAGAAATGATTAAGGAGGATTCTAATGAATAAAAAGGGTTTTAGTTTAGTTGAATTATTAGCCGTTATTGTTATTCTTGGAATTATTGCTTCAATTGCGATTGTTAGTTATAATGCTTTAATTAATCAAACGGAGACTAAAAGTTATAAAAATTATGAATCTTCTATGAAATCAAGTGCAACAATGTATATTTTAGATAATGGTTATAAAGATAAAATAACTTTAGCAGAATTAATAAATAGTGATAAAATTGATGAATTTAATAATCCTAATTCCGATGATAAATGTTTGGATAGTTATGTTTCTGTTATTAAAAATAATAATGATAGTTTTGATTTATCATATAAAGTTTGTTTAATATGTCCGGAATATAAAAGTGAAGGGTGTTAAAATATAAAACATTTTAAGTTTATTTTAAAATGTTTTTTTTGATTTTACAAAAAGTGTTGTATTTAAAGGATTCCTTTGATATAATACTAGAGGAAAAAGGGAGGTGTCCATAATGGCAAAAGTAGGTAATCGTCAAAGAAAAACATTAGTTTGTACAGTTTGTAATGAAGAAAACTATCGTACTAATAAGAATGTAAAAAATACGACAGAAAGATTAGAATTAAGTAAATATTGTTCAAGATGTCAAAAACATACTGTTCATAAAGAAAAGAAATAGTATTTATTAATTTAGGAGGTTTTGATGTTAAGAACTATTGATATCAATTTTGAAAAACTTATTAAGTTTTCAAGTAGACTTAACGCTAGTTATGATAAGAGAATAGTTTTAAAGAAAAGTCCTTTAGAAAATAAAGGACGTAAATATGTTTTGGATCGTAATTTTGGTAAGTATAAAGTTGAAAATAAAGGAATAAGTAAGAAAAAGGTAAGGTAATTATGATTAATGTAAACGATTTAAAAAATGGAATGACTGTTCAATATGAAGGAAATATTTATACAGTACTTGATAAGGAACATGTTAAACCTGGTAAAGGGGCTGCAATTGTAAAAGCGAAACTTAAAAATTTACGTACAGGTTCAATTGCAGAATATAGTTTTAATTCAACAGTTAGATTAGAAGCAGCTAGAATTGAAAAGAAACCTATGCAATTTTTGTATGAAATGAATGATGTATATTACTTTATGAATATGAATGATTATGAACAAATTGAACTATCAAAAAGTGTTATTGGTGAAGATGCTAAACTTTTAAAAGAAAATTTAGAAGTTGATATTATGTTTTTTGAAGGTGAAATGTTAGGTATGAATTTACCTGATAAAATCGAAATGAAAGTTGTTCATACTGAACCAGCTGTAAAAGGAAATACAACTTCAAGTGCTATGAAAGATGCTACTTTAGAATCAGGGTTAACTGTTAAAGTACCACTATTTATTGAACAAGATGAAGTAATTTTAATTTCAAGTAAAGATGGAAAATATGTATCTCGTGCATAATTTCTTTTTTTTTATATAAAATTAATTAGGTGATTTATGTATTTAATAGCAAATGGTGGAATAAGTGGTTATCCAAAGAATATTAAAGAAGGAATTTTGCTGAGTAAATTTGATAAAGATATCGATGGTGTATTAATTGATGTAAGGATGACTAAAGATAATCAATTAGTCTTATATGAAAATGATTTGATTTTTAAAAATTATTATATTTCAAGAATGAATTATCGTGATTTAAGGAAAATAAATATAGGTTCAGGAATAGATAATTATTATATTCCATTATTAGAAGAGATACTATTATATTATGATAAAGATATATTAATTATTAAGTTGCATCATAATTATGA
>JAZULI010000156.1:0-4271 GCA_045603025.1 Bacilli bacterium | reverse complement strand
AAAGAATTAATTTATTCCGTTAATTCTCTTTTTAAACCATATTTTTGTTTTTCTTTCATCATATATGAACTTACTGCTGTCTCTATTTCATCTAAAGCTTTTTTAGTAATATTTGAAATAACAACAACTTCTTTTGCCGTATCTATCGTTACCTTTCCCCAAATTAAACCAGATGATATACTTAAATCATTAAACATATCAGGTGTTATCGTTGTATAAAAATGCCCCCATAAAACCCGATCTTGACCAATTAAAATTCTTTGATTAGTTAAAACAACAACACAACTAAAAAATATTTCATGATGATTACTATTTTTTTGTCCACAGAAAGCATATAATACTTTCTCATCAGGATTTAAATATTTGTTGATTACTTCACAATGATTTTTAACGCGAAAGGCAATAGTTGTTGGATATTTTCTTTTAAAATCCATCACCATTTTATAAGCAACACTAGCCATAAATAATACTCCTACTCTATTACATTCTCACTTTTTAAGAAACTAACTAACCCTTCTTTATCTAAAGCCCCTACTGAAATATTAACAATTTTACCATTTTTAAATAAAATTACTGAAGGTGTACCTAAATTTTTAGTATTATAAATTTCATCGAATGCTGTAAAATATGTATACATTGTTGCATAACTATCATTATCTAATTTAGAAGTATTTAAATAATTAAATTCAACTTTTTCCTCATATGAAACCTCTTTAACTATTGGACCAAACATTTCACAATATCCACATGAAGGACTTGCCCAATAAACTATATTAATTTCATCCTCTTTAATCATTTCATTAACTTCATTCATCGTAACTTCTTTAAAATATTTACTACGTTCACTTGATTCAATTATTGAAAAAATTAAAGCCCCAATAATTAATAAAGAAATTAAACTATAAATAATACCTTTAATTATCTTTTTCTTTTTAGTATTATCCTTCTTTTCTTCAACTACTACATTAGTAACTACTTCTTCATTTTTAACTTCTTTTACTTTTGGTTGTTTTTTAGAAGATACATCTTTCTTTTCTTCTTTAACTACTTTTTTAGAATCTTTTATGTTCTTCTTCTCACCAACTTTTTTTGCTACTTCTTTTTTAGCATTCTTTGCATTTTTAACTTTTTTTTCTTCTACTTCATTCTTTTTTGCCATAATTCACCACCTGTTTTAATTATAACACATTTTCTAAATATTCCAATAATTTAGACACTATTTTAATAATAAAATCAATTATTGTATCCCATATTTTGTCATTTTCTTTATCATTTTCTTTTAAATTCTCTTTATTACTATCAGCCATATACTGATAAACATCATTACTCCATATTCCTAATTTATCATTTTTGGCTTTTTCTTCTATCTTTAATAAGTCTTTCGTATATTTATAATCATCATACAAATAAGCTACCTTAGCATATCCTACTTCTAATAAACTTTTTTGAATCATTTTATTATCAGCATAAACATATGCTAAGAGACGGTCATATTTATCATATTTATCACTATTAGAATCAAATTCTAACGTAATTTTACTTGCATTATTTAAAAGATTACAAGTATAATTACTAGCTTCTTTTCCATACTCTTCGACCTTTTTATTTGCATGAACACTTTCAGGAGTATCAATCGCTAAAAAACGCACCGTTTCTTCTTTATCATTAATCTTAAATTTAGCTGTATCCCCATCAATACATTTAATTAATGAAACTTCTATTTTTTCATCACTTGAAATGGCCAAAACATTTATATTAAAAAATAGTAAACTAATAATAAATATTAAATAACTCTTAAACTTTTTCTTCTTTACCATAAAACACCTATAATAATCTTATTACAAAAAAATCTTTAGAGCAAGAAAAAAAAGAGAATAAACTCTTAATTTGCTTCATTCTCTTCTTCACGTTTAATTAATTTATAGCATCCACCAATTAGAATACTCATAATTCCCATAAGGATATAACCTACATAACTAGGAAGTGTATTATCAATACCTGTATATGGTGGAATATCACCAGCAGGAGCTTGATATACATAAGTAAATTCTAAATCTTCACTAGCAAATACACCTTCATAAGATTGATCACTATTACATAGAACGGAAACTTCTTCAATTCCATCTAATAAATTACCTTCAAATAATCCCACAAATTCATATTCACTTGGGTTACGACCATTAATTATAAATGATGTATCAACTTTACCAGTTAACATTAAATCAGATAAATCTAATCCAGTAAACTCTTCACCATTTTCACCATAAATATTGAACGGAATATATTCTAATGTATCAACATCTCTAATTACATAATGAACAACTACATTAGTCTTATCTTTTACATAATATAATTTAATTGTTAATGTATCGTCATTAATTGTTAAATCTTCTGGTTCAGTTAATGAATCATCAAAAGTATAATTTTCATATTCATTAGAAGTATAAACACCTAAATCATTATATTTAGCTTCAAATGTTTCTGTATCTTCTTCTTGTAATGTAAATTCATCATTATCTAAATTTTCTAAATAATGTTCAACAACATATTTATAAGTATTACGAACATAATATAGTTTAATAACTAATTCATTATTAGCAGGTACTACTTCGACATTTGTATTTTCATCAAGACTACTATCATATGTAAATCCTGTATATACATTTGTTTCATAAACAACATTACTGTCATATTCAACATCAGTATATTCATCTGTATCTTCTAATGTAAATGTATCTTTACCTAAATCTTGTAAATAATGTTCTACTTTATAACTATAATTATCTCTTACAAAGTAAACTTTAATTACTAAGTTATTATCAACTATAACTTTACTTGTTGTTAATTCTCCATTGTTTAAATACTCTTCATTTCGATAAGTAAATCCTTCGTATGTTTTTGAATCTGGTGTTACTGTTTCTCCATGGTATTCATTTCTTGTATATGTATCTTGCATTGTAAATGTATCAGCATTTAAATCTTCAGTATAATATTCAACAGTATATGTATAAATATTCTTTTCATAATATACATCAATTACATTTTCATTACTATTTGTTGTTATTGTAATTGGTGCAGTATCTCTTACAAAGTGATATCCATCAAGTAATTTATCTTCATAAGTTGATATTTCTTTTCCAAATACTGTAGTTTCTATATAAGTTTTACTATCATCTTTTACATTGTCATAATAGTAATTAACAGTATAATCACAAACTGCACGATCATAATATAATTTGATAACTAAACCATTATTTGCAGGTACTACTCTAACTTCTGGAGTTGTTAAACTTTCATTAAAGATAAATCCAGAATAGTTATTTGTTTCATATGTTGCATTACTTCCAAATTCAACATTTGTATATGTATCAATATCTTCTGTTTGCGTATAAGTTTCCCCATCTAAGTTTTCTAAATAATGTTCAACAGTGTAATTATAGTTATCTCTTACATAATATAATTTAATAGTTAAATCATTATTAGCTGGTACTGTTTCTACATCTGTATTTTCATCAAGATTACTATCATATGTAAATCCTACATATGTATTTTCTTCATAAACAACTTCACTATTATATTCTACATTTGTATAGTTATCAGTATCTTCTAATGCAAATGTATCTTTACCTAACTCTTGTAGATAGTGTTCTACTTTATAACTATAATTATCTCTTACATAATATAATTTAATTACTAAATCATTATTAGCTGGTACTGTCTCTACATCTGTATTTACATCTCTACTACTATCATATGTAAATCCAGTATATACATTTGTTTCATAAATAACATTACTTCCATATTCTACATTTGTATAGTTATCGGTATCTTCTAATGCAAATGTATCTTTACCTAACTCTTGTAGATAATGTTCTACTTTATAACTATAGTTATTACGAACATAATATAATTTTAAAACTAATTCATTATTAGCTGGTACTGTTTCGACATTTGTATTTTCATCAAGACTACTATCATATGTAAATCCTGCATATACATTTGTTTCATAAACAACTTCACTACCATATTCTTTATTGTTATATGTGTCTGTATCTTGTTTTGTCCATTTACCATCTAAATTTTCAGTATAATGTTCTACTATATAACCATAATTATTATTTCTTACATAATATAGTTTTATCGTTAATCCATTATTAGATGGTACTGTTTTTACATTTGTATTTTCATCAAGACTACTATCATATGTAAATCCTGTATATACATTTGTTTCATAAACAACATTACTGTCATATTCAACATCAGTATATTCA
>JAZULI010000155.1:0-2585 GCA_045603025.1 Bacilli bacterium | reverse complement strand
TAAAAACATAGTATTTACTAATTTTTTATTTTTTGTTATACTAAGATAGAGAATTAAGGAGAAATTTATTTATGACTGTTGATTCAATTTTGAGTTTAATAAAAGATTTAATAGATATATGATTATTATGGATGATTTTATATTATCTTTTAAAGAATATAAAGAATAATGTAAAAATGACAATGTTATTTAAGGGATTTTTGGTAATATTTGGACTTGTAATAATTAATTATTTCGTTGGGTTTAAATTAATTGGTGTTTTACTTGAATATGTAATTATGTATGGACCTCTTGCTATAATAATTATTTTTCAACCAGAAATTAGAGCAATTTTAGAACAATTAGGTAGAAGTCAACTTTTAGGTCGTCATAAAGTTTTAACGGTTGATGAACGTGAAAAATTAGTTTACGAAGTTATTCAAGCGGTTGATTATTTAAGAAAAGCACGTATTGGTGGTTTAATTGTTTTAGAGCGTGATGTTAGTTTATCGGATTATATTGATCGGGCTAAACCTTTATATGCTGATTTAACAAATGAATTATTGATTTCAATATTCTTTCCAAATAATCCACTTCATGATGGGGCGGTTATTATTCAAGGAAATCGTATAAGTTGTGCTGGGGCAGTTTTCCCTACTAGTAATAATGTAAGTCTTAATAAACGTTTGGGAACACGTCATCGTGCTGCTTTAGGAATTGCTGAAGAAACTGATGCAATTAGTGTTATTGTTAGTGAAGAAACTGGTCGTGTATCTATTGCGGTTAAAGGAGAACTTTTCTATAATTTATCGATTGATGATGCGAGAATGATGTTAATTGATGAATTAAGACCAAAACAAGATGATTTTGAAAATGATAGTGAGGAAGATGAATATGAAGAAGATAATTAAGAAGATTTGTAGATTCATCGGTAAAATAATTCAATTCTTTGATCGGATTCTAATTACTCCTATTATGAAAATTGTTATTAAGATTACTGATGTATTTAAAAGTAATAGTCGGGGATTTGAAAAAATATTAATAACAAAACAGGCTTTATTAATTATTTCGTTATTAATTTCATGTATTGCTTTTTATATAGTTGATAAAAATACTAATTTTATTATTGATAATCAAGCTGAAATTTTAAATAGTCAACCTGTTACAGCTGTTTATAATCAAGAAGCATATGTAGTTGAAGGATTACCGGAAACTGTTGATGTAATTCTTGTTGGTAAAAAGAGTCATATTTATTTAGCGAAACAACAACCTGATCAAAAAATAACGGTTGATTTAAGAGAATTAACTCCTGGAACGCATAAGGTTGCCTTAAAATATAGTCAAAGTGTTGGTTCTGTAGAATATAAAATTGATCCTAGTAAAATAACGGTTGTTATTTATGATAAAGTAAGTTCATCTAGAGAATTAACTTATGATATTTTAAATCGTGATAAGTTAGATAGTAAATTAGATATAGCTTCCGTTAGTTTAAGTAAAACAGAAGTAACAATTAAGGGTTCTGAAAAACAAATTAATGATGTCGCTTATGTTAAAGCTTTAATTGATGTTAATAATGTTGTTAATCCAGTTGCTGGTACGACAAATGTTAATGGAGTAAATTTAGTTGCTTATAATACGTCTGGACAAATTGTTAATGTAGAAATTCTTCCAGAGACGGTTGATGCAACATTAAAATTAGTTTCTTCATCAAAAGAAGTACCAATTAAGGTTATTCCAAAAGGAAATCTTGCTGTAGGTTATGCTATTGAGTCTTTAACTGCAAGTACCAAAACCGTTACAATTTATGGTAGTGAAGAAAGTTTAGCAGATATTACATATGTTCCTGTATATGTTGATATTGATGAAGTAAGTTCTGATAAAGATTTCACTGTTAATATTGAAAAACCTGCTGGTGTTCGGGAAGTTAGTTTAAAAACTTTAACCGTTAAATTAACTGTAGGTAAAGAAACTCAAATGGAATTAGATATTAGTGATATTCAAATTATTAATCTAGACCCTACCTTAAAAGCGCAAGCGGGTAGTGAAAGTGATAGTAAAATAACTGCTATTGTTAAAGGTACTGAGAAGAATTTACTAGCTTTAGATGAAACTACTATTACGGCAGTAATTGACTTAGAAGGATATACTAAAACTGGTAAATACGATGTTGAAGTTAAAGTAATTGGTGATGATTTAAGAATTAATTATTCATCTAAAACGAAAAAAATTGCTATTAGAATTTATGAAAAATAAAATAAGGTCTTCTAAATAGAAGACTTTTTTCATAAAAAAAATAACTTTTTACAGTTATTTAATTAAGTATTTTTAATTTTTTATTATGATCCTCTTTTAGTTTATCTTTTTCTTTTAATCTTTTTATTTTAGCAACTAAATTATTAGGGAATTTTTTAATTAATTTATTATATTCTAAAATATTATCATTATAATATTTTCTACTAGCATTAATAATTATATTTAATTCTGATAATTCTTTATTAATGGTAATATATTCTTTTTTATTAATAAGTTCTTCATTATTTGATAGATATTTTTCTATATTTTTATCTGTATCAATGATAACATTATTTAAATCTAATATATTAGTT
>JAZULI010000154.1:0-3346 GCA_045603025.1 Bacilli bacterium | reverse complement strand
CATCTTGGTATTCTATTTTCATTAAAAATCCTCATATATTCTATTGTATGTTATTAAACAGTTCTTTTAAAACAAAAAAAATCATTCTTTATGATTTACGAATGATTTTTTCTAATTCATATATGTTTTCATTTTACCAAGTGTTTTTTTCAAAAGTCTTGATACCTTAACTTGATTGATATTTAATTCTTTAGCGATATTCTCTTGCGTCATATTATAAAAATATAACTTAGTAATTAATTCTTTTTCTAATTCTGATAAATTACTAAAAGCAGTTTTTAAATCAATTAAAGTTTCTTTATCAAGATTTTCGATATTAACAAAGTCATATAAATTATTATTTTCATAATTATAATCAAGACTTTCTAAGTACTCAAAACTTCTTATTTCATGAAGTTTAGACAAATTTATTTCTAAGAAATTAGCGATTTCTAAGTCAGTTGGGACTCGGCATAAATTTTGGGTTAAATATTCTTCTGCTTTCTTAATTCCTTTATTCATTTTGGCATATTCATGATTTAACTTAATAGTGTGGTTGCTATTAATAAAATGATATATCTCTCCTACAATATAAGGATAAGCATAAGTTGTAAATTTAGTATTAAAATTTAAATTATAATTATTATAAGCTTTAATTAACCCAAGACAACCAACTTGAAATAAATCATCTACTTCATAATTTTTAAAACGATAAACAATACTATAAATTAATTCCTTATTCTCTTCAATTAACTCATTTAAATTCACCCTTTCATCACCATAATCATCATAAAATAATCATAAAAAAAATGAAATAAACTCGACAATACTCGTTTTTTATTTCATTTTAGTTGACACTAATTACTTTACATTAATCTAAATACATAATATTAACATCTACTGTATTAGCAGTTATTCCATCAATTACACAAGAACTTGTCATCTGCCAAAAATCGTAATCTCCAGAATAATTAGTTTTATCTGTATAATGCGCAAGCCAAACTCGATAATCACCTTTTAACCATATTTGTTCTAAATAACTTTTACTACTATAAAGAATTCCTTGATATCCTCCATTATTAATTGTTTCAATAAATGCTTTAGCACTATCAGTAAGTTTATAAAAACTCATTTTAAATTGATTAAAAGTTGCCCAATTTTCCCAATCATATGCAATAGGTAGTGATATTTTATAATCCTTTATCTTTTCTAAAACCCATTTAGCATCTTTAATCGCTTTTTCCTTAGAATTAGCATAAGAATAAAAATATAACCCAATCGGAATATCAACTTCCATAAAACCTTTAATATTTTCTTCAAATTTAGGATCTAAATAATAATCCCCATTAAGACCATTAGTTCCACCTATTTTAATAAAAACATATTCGACACCAGCATCTTTTACTTTTTGGTAATCAATATCACCTTGCCACTTAGAAACGTCAATTCCGATCATTGCTTTATTAGTTTTATAATTTTCATAAATTTCCTTAAAAGGTATTTTTTGGGTAACACTAGTACTAGTTGTAGGATTTTTAACTATTAAATTAAATTTTTTTAAAGCAACATTTCCGCTATTATCAACAGCCCTATAAATGAGCGGATATGTGCCTATTCTATTTAAATCGTATTCCCCAATTATTTCTTTTTTAGGATTATCATCATAATTATCGCCACACATTATTTTATCTAATAAATCACCATTATATCCAGCATTAACACTATAACTAGAATTAAGCCATATAAGTGGTGGAATTTTATCAACAATCTTTATTTTAAAAGAATAAGGAACTTTAATTTTTTCTTCGTTAATAAAATAAAATTTAATTACTTTTTCACCAAGAATCGTTGTTTCAATTTTAAAATCACTAACTAATTCCCCATTAAGACTTTCAATTAAGTTAGATAAATAAACTTCACTATTAAATTCTAACTCTAAATTCTCTATTAATTCTACTTTAATAATCGCATTACGAATTCGTTCTTTTTCTAAATAATCTTTATGTAGAAAAAAACTTCCAACTACAACTAAGATAATTCCTATTATAACCATTATAATTAAAATCTTTTTCTTCATAATGCTCCTTTTTGATATAAAAAAAAATCCAGAAAATCGAAGAGGTTGAGAAATTAAAACCCGCTTTACGCAAGGTGGGTATCCTTACTAGAACATTAGGATCCTTAGGAACTCACACTAAGTTTTCAACACAATTCTATGATCAGAACTCCCGATTAATATTTTCAGTCGGTTTTATACTGAGCAACTTTCATATCTTCTAGACAATTTAAATATAACATATTCTTCTTTTTTTGGCAATCAGTTATCTTTTATTTTTTTTCACCTTTTTTTTAATTAATCATCATAATCATCAAGAAACATCGACTTTTTACCATTATTAATAAATCCTAAAATACTGTCAAGATTGACATTTTCACTACTACGTAAAATATTAATATCAACATTCGAATTTATCTTTTTAAGTTCACTAATTAATGATTTTATTTCTTTTCTTTTACTTTCATGTTCCAAACTTCCATCAGTTACACTACAAGCACAATTCAAAAAATGCAAATCATTGTATTTAACCCATGCCTTAATATCTTCTTCATGAATATAGTAAAATGGTCGAATAAGTTCTAAGCCAGGAAAATTAGTACTTTTTAATTTAGGCATCATTGTTTTATAAACCCCTGCATATAAAATATTTAACATAATTGTTTCAATTACATCATCAAAATGATGACCTAAAACAATTTTATTACATCCTAATTCTTTAGCATGATTATATAAAACACCACGGCGCATTCTAGCGCATAAATAGCATGGTTCTTCCTTTGATATTTTATTTATAACATCAAAAATATCACTATCAAAAATTTCGGCTTTTATATTAAGTTTTTTCAAATTTTCTTTTAACAAATCCATATTTTCTTTTTTATATCCAGGATTCATTACAACATATGACGCTTTAAAATTAATTTTACTATGTCTATTTAACTCTTCAATACATTTAGCTAAAAGCATTGAGTCTTTTCCACCAGAAATACATACCATTAAATGATCATTTTCTTTAATTAATTCATATTCATTAATAGCCCTTATAAACCGAACCCAAATTGTTTTACGAAATTTTTTTAATATACTTCTTTCTATATCCTTGTAATTCATGAATCATCACCACTTTATTTTTTTAGATATTTTTTTATTAATGCAATATCTTCTTTATCCTTTTTTCGATTTAACTTTTCTTTTAACAAAATAATTGATTCTAAAGTTTGTACTTTATAACCATTTAACATAATATAGTCAACATCATTATAGTTAATTGAAAAATTTATAATATTATCAATATAATAAACGCCAAAG
>JAZULI010000153.1:0-3360 GCA_045603025.1 Bacilli bacterium | reverse complement strand
CTTAATTAATTGTCTTCCTAAGACCGCTTGGCCTCCGACTTAATAATCAAGGAACTGATACTAATCAAACGCCAGGTGATCAAACTACAAGTACATTAGATGATATTATTTATCCACTTTATATTCCGACAGGAACTAGTTTAACTAATGAAGAAAAAGTTAGTAAGACAGATGGTGAAAGAGTAATTCTAACCTTTGGTGGAGATAAATCATTTACTCTTGTTGAGGAAACAGTTAATGTAATGGATGAATTTACAATAGTACCGACATATGGAGAACCATTCTTATTAGTTGATACTATGGCTGCACTAACTAATAATTCAATTAATTGGGTTAGTAATGGCGTAGAATACTATATTGTAAGTGATGTAATGAATCAAACAGAATTAATTAAGGTTGCCGAATCCTTAGCCACTGTTGCGTTAATTAAATAATTAAAAAGAAAGAAGATAAAAAAGGTTAGTTTTTAACAAAATATTGAAAGTTTTATCTTCTTTTTGATATAATTATGATGAAAGGAGTTAAAGATGGGAATTTTATTAATTATTGTTGTTATTATTGTACTTGTTTCAATTAAACAAATTGATGCATATGAGAAAGGTATTAAATTTACAATGGGTAAATTTAGTAAATTAATGGAACCAGGATGGCGACTTGTATTTCCAATTTTTCAATCATATAAAAAGGTTGATGTTAGAACAAAAGCCGTTGATGTACCTGAACAAGATGCTATTACAAGAGATAATGTATCTGTAAGAATTAATGCCGTTATTTATTACAAAGTATTTGATGCTAGTAAAGCAATATTAGAAGTTGAAAATTTCTATTATGCAGTTAGTCAATTAGCTCAAACTACTATGCGTAATGCTGTTGGTGAAGTATCACTTGATGAACTTTTATCTGAACGTGATATGATTTCTAAGAAAATTTGTACAATTATTGATAAAGCTACTGATCCTTGGGGAATTAAAGTAGAAAATGTTGAATTAAAAGATGTTGCATTACCAGAGGAAATGAAACGTGTTATTGCCCGTGTAGCCGAAGCTGAAAGAGAAAAACAAGCGGTTATTACGAAGGCAAAAGGTGAAGTTGAAGCTAGTGAAAATTTAGCTATTGCTGCTGATAATTTATCACGTAATCCAGTTTCGGTTCATTTAAGAACGCTTGAAACAATTAATGATTTAAGTAGTGATCAATCAAACACAGTTGTTTTTGCTTTACCGATTGATGTTTTAAAATCTTTTGAAACTTATAATAAGAAAAATTCAGAAAATAAGTAATTAAAAAATATTCCTTTGTGAATATTTTTTTAATGTAATTCATTACAAACACCAGGATATGGTTCGTAGAAACAATGATTTTTAAATCTTCCAGTATTTCTTTGTTCATACCAAAACGCAATGCAATTAGCATTAGTGCTAGGGGCATAAAACCATAAGGCATTAGTTGCGGGATAGTAGTATTCACCATCAATAACCCGTTTTGCTAATTTCTTTTCTTTGGTTGTTGCTGAGGAATAAAATAAATTGCTGGTCACGCCATTAAATCCTCCTGGACTTTGATAGATAGCATCAGTTATTGTTGTAATATTTTTAAAAGTAAGACAATCAGCAAGCGCTCTATTTACTACGACGTTTCCGACCATTAACATGCCTAATTCACCTTCACCAATAGCCTCAGCACGCATTAATCGTGCAAGAGTATCCACTTCTTTATCAGTATATTTAATTATTGCCATTTAATCACCTATATTATTCTATGAAATAAATGATTACGTGACAAAAATAATTTCGATAATTATTCACAAAAATGTGGAAAAAATATTTACTTGATTTAGTGAAAGTGCTAAAATTTTATTGGTGATAGGAGGGATATTATATGAGATATGTTGGAACTGTTGTAAGAGGGATTAGAACACCAATAATTAAAGAACATGATGATTTAGCAAATATTGTTGTTGATTCATTAATGAAAGCTAAAGAAAGTGAAGGATTTGATTTTCATGATCGTGATATTGTAGCAATTACCGAAGCTGTAGTTGGTATTAGTGAAGGTAATTATGTTACTGTTGATGATATTGCTGTTGATATAAAAAATAAATTTCCAACAGGAAAGATTGGGGTAGTATTTCCAATTTTAAGTCGTAATCGTTTTTCAATGATATTAAAAGGTTTAGCTCGTGGTATGGATAAAATAACAATGTTACTTAGTTTTCCAGCAGATGAAGTAGGAAATGGTATTTTATCGGAAGATGTTCTTGATAATAGTAAATATAATTTATCAAGTGTTATTAGTGAAAATGAATATAAAGAAACTTTTGGTGATTACCTTCATCCATTTACAGGAATTAATATGGTTGATTTTTATCGGGATTTAATAGAGAGTGAAAATTGTGAAGCAGAATTTGTTTTTGCTAATAATGCTAAAGAAATACTAAATTATACTAATGATGTTTTAACATGTGATATTCATACAAGATATCGTACTAAAAAAATATTAAAAGAAAATGGGGCAAATGTTTATGGCTTATATGAAGTTATGAATCAACCTATTAATGATAGTGGATATAATCCTGATTATGGTCTTTTAGGTTCTAATAAGTCTACTGAAGAAAGATTAAAGTTGTTCCCTAAAACAGGCAATAAATTAGTTTTAGATATTCAAAATAGGTTAAAAGAATTAACTGGGAAAACAATTGAAGTTATGGTATATGGAGATGGTGCATTTAAAGATCCAGTAGGACATATTTGGGAACTTGCTGATCCTGTTGTTTCACCTGCCTATACTAGTGGTTTAGAAGGTACACCTAATGAATTAAAATTAAAATATATTTCAGATAATAAATTTGCTAATTTATCTGGTGATGAATTAAAAGAAGCAATCAAACAAGAAATTAAAAATAAAGATGATAATTTAAAAGGTAATATGTTATCTCAAGGAACAACTCCTAGAAGATTAACTGATTTAATTGGTTCTTTATGTGATTTGACAAGTGGTAGTGGTGACAAAGGCACACCAGTAGTATTTATTCAAGGTTATTTTGATAATTTAGCTAGTGAATAGATTTATATCATAAAAACTAAATAGTACTCTATAATTATATAGAGACTATTTTTTTTGAAAGAAAAAAAGATTGTTTTTTACTAAAAGGTGTGTTATCATAAATATATAATAAGGGATAGTGGTGTCTATGTGTGAAATAGCAGATAATTTTAAAGAATTAATGAAACCATTTGTTATCAATTTTGAAAATGATTATGCTAATTTAATAGAAAAAAAAGAATATTTAGATAATCTTAATAGTGTAATTTCTAAAATTGATGGTAAAAGTATAAATATATTAGATATTGAAGATGATAT
>JAZULI010000152.1:0-8105 GCA_045603025.1 Bacilli bacterium | reverse complement strand
TCTTGGTACTGGAAATAAATTATATGATCAATTTAAACATCGACCAGTAATATTAATTAGTAAAAAGATTCCATATAATGATGAAGATATTATATATGTATCATGTAGTACGGTAAATAATGTTAGTTTGATTAAATGTTTAAAATCGGATAAAGTTATAATAAACAACAAGGTGTATAAGAATTACTTAATTGGTTTTAGTCCTAATAAATTTAAAATAGATGGTATTGATTGTATTTTACATAGTAAATTGAAAGGAGAATTGTAATGTTTCATTTATTAGAAAAAATTAAAGCGATGTTTTTTAAAGTAGGAGAAGTTTTTTATGTAGGAGCTACGGATAAATTACCACCACCATTATCGAAAGAAGAGGAAGAATATTATTTAGTAATGGCAACAGATGGAGACTTATTTGCAAGAGATAAATTAATTGAACATAATTTACGATTAGTTGTTTTTCTTGCTAAGAAATATGAAAATACAGGAGTTGATTTAGAAGATTTAGTTAGTATTGGAACTATTGGTCTTATGAAGGGAATAAAAACTTTTAGTATGGATAAAAATATCAAATTAGCAACTTATGCCTCCCGTTGTATAGATAATGAAATACTTATGTTTTTACGGAAGAATAAACGTGTAAAAGCTGAAATTAGTTTTGATGAAAATCTAAGTTTTGATGCTGAAGGAAATGAACTTCACTTAGAGGATATTTTAGGGACTGAACCTGATATTGTTACTAAACCTTTAGAAGATGATTATAATAAAAAATTAATGGTAGAAGAAATAAATAAACTAAATAAGCGAGATCGTGAAATAATTATTATGCGTTATGGTTTATTTAATCAAGAAGAGAAAACACAAAAAGAAGTAGCGGATTTATTAGGAATTAGTCAATCTTATATTTCGAGAATTGAAAAAAAAGTTATTCGTCGTTTAAAAAACATTGTGAAGTGTTGACAATGTTTTTATTTTTGATAAGATATTAATGTGGGTGTAGTTATGGTTGTAAATAAATTTTATCTTATAAATTATAATCGTTTACTTAATCAAGATACTAATTCTTTGATTAAGATTTATTTTGGTAATAATCACTCATTAAAAGAGATAGCCTTAGATATTTTGTTAAATGATGACCGTTTACTTGATAATTCGCTTAATGAAGAAGTATTAAAGGAAATAATTGAAAGTATTGAAATAGAATTAGTATGGTCTTTAGCTTCTTTACCAAAAGAATATTTAATTGCTAATCTTGCATATAATAAAGTAATGGAAATTATTGATGAATATGAGGTTTTAGAACGTCGTAATGTAATTAAAATGTTAAATAAAAGAATGCCTTCTTAGTTAAGTGGTATAACAAGGCCATGGTAAGGCCTAGTCGTAAGTCCGATTCTTACAGAAGGCACCATTTTTTAATAACCATTATGGTTTTTTATTTTACCCCATAGCCAAGTGGTAAGGCAATGGACTCTGACTCCATGAGCGTTAGTTCGAATCTAACTGGGGTAGCCAATTAAAAAAATAATAAAATTGTGCAAATTAACTCATAGTTATTATTTTTTTGCATTAAATAATTAATGAGATAGTAAAAAAATATAAGTATTTAAATATTGTTAAAATAATATTTTGTGCTATAATTAGAATAAGGGATTGGTTTAGAAAGGCAAAAATGTTGCAATTCTTGCCATTTTATGGTACAATTAACCAGTTATTTGAGGTGTATAAAATGAATTCAATTGATTTTGAAACAATTGCTAGTGAAATAATTAATAAAGATAAATATCAATCATTAAAAGATGATCCACATCATGGTCTTAATAGATATATCCATTCAATGCATGTTGCGAAAGGTACATATCGTATTACAAAGTTCTTAAAAATGGATTATGTTTCTGCAACAAGAGGAGCCTTACTTCATGATTATTTTAATGATTCTGATTATCGTTCAACAAAAGGATTAAAAAAAGGTTCAATGCATCCTGTTATTGCTCTTAATAATGCAAGAAGAGAGTATACATTAAACCAAAAAGAAGAAAACATAATTGCTAGTCATATGTTTCCTATGGGGGATGTTGTTCCTAATTGTAAGGAAAGTTGGATTGTAACTATGGTTGATAAATTAGTTGCAATTCGTGAATGTGGAATTTATAAAGTAAGGGAAAAATTAGCTTTAGGTGTTGTTTTTCTTCTTAATTTCATTAGTTTTAATTTATAATAATAAAAAAATAGGAATTTTTCCTATTTTTTTAATGTATGTTTTTCATTAGTTTGATTAACTTTGCTTATTGCCATTTTATGTAATAATTCAGTTTGTTCATCAATACCATCATATTGATGGATGTTTAAAGTGAAAATAGAGTTTTCTAATGCATGTATTTGCATTGGTTTACCATTATTTAAATAATAAACACGATCAGATTTAATATTAGTTTCACCATTAACTAAACTACGATATTGTAATACATCTTGACTATTCATTGGTACATATGCAGCATATTTTAAATTATGATTTAAAATAAATTCACTAGTAATCATATTATATATTAACTTGCTTTCTTCTTTTGTACATTCAATATTATCATTATGAAGGATAAAGTTCGTATCTTTGTCTGTAATTTTAAAGTATAAATTTCCTTCAACATGATATAATCTTACGTCATAATGTCTACCTTTGTTAGCACAATGTTTAATTATAGCGTTATACATATCAATAAAATCATAAAACTTATCATTAATTTCATTATTCATATTCATAAAATCCTTCCTTTCTTGACATGATTGGCATATTATATCACAAGTGTCTATAAAAGTCAAATATAAATTGCTTATAGTGTAAATATGTGATATTATAAATTTGGATGTGGTGTAAATGAATTTTAAGGGAAAAGTTGTTTTAGTAACTGGAGCTTCATATGGAATTGGTAAAGAAATTGCGACCTTTTTCGCTGAAGAAGGAAGCAATATCATTATAACTTACAATAATAGTCAAGATTTGTCGAATAATGTCGTATCAATGATTAAAAATAAATATGATGTTAATGTTGACAATTTAAAGTGTGATATAACAAATGAAGATGATGTCAATAAATTGTTTTTATTTGTTAAGGAAAAATATGGTAAAATTGACATTTTAGTTAACAATTCAGCATTGTCAATGGATAATTATCTTTATGATAAGACAAAAGATGAATTTATGAAAGTATTAGAAGTTAATGTATATGGAACATTTCAAATGATGCAGAAGTTTTCTAAAATAACATCTTATATTTTTAATATTTCAAGTACTGATTCATTTGATACTGGTAGTATATATAATATTGATTATTCTTGTAGTAAATCGGCGATAAATTGTATGACTAATTACTTTAGTGTCTTTAATAAGGATACTAAATATATAACAATATGTCCTAATTGGGTTGATACAGAACCAATTAAAGAAATGAATCAGGAATTTTTAAAAGAAGAATTAAAACGGATTAACCAAGATAAATTAATTAATCCTAAAACAATCCCGATAGTGATAAAAAAATGTATTTTAGATAATGTAATAAGTGGTAGTATAATTAGAATTGATGGTGATATAAATGAATAATGAATTAATAAAAAAAGTTGATTTAATGATTGAACCAATTATTAAAAAAATAGATGATGTTGAAATGTATTATAGTGAAAAAGTATTAGAAGCTTTTAATAAATTTAATTTAAGTGAAAGTGATTTTGTTGGAACTACAGGATATGGTTATAATGACTATGGAAGAGATAAAATAGAAGATATTTTTGCATATGTCTTAGATTCAGAAAAGTCTTTAGTAAGAGGACAATTTATTTCAGGAACTCATGCGTTAACGGTAACTTTATTTGGATTATTAAGACCTAATGATACCTTATTATCAATAACGGGTAAACCATATGATACGTTAGATGAAGTAATTGGAATTATTGATAATAAAAGTTCATTAAAATCCTTTGGTATTAATTATTCACAAATTGATTTAGTTAATAATGATTTTGATTATGATAAAATTAAAGAATATTTACAAAATAATAAAGTAAAAGTTATTGAAATTCAACGTAGTAAAGGATATTCAACAAGAAAAAGTATTACAATTGATAAAATAAAAAAAGTAGTAAAAGAAATTAGAAGTGTTTCCGATGATGTAATTATTATGGTTGATAATTGCTATTGTGAAATGGTTGAAAAAGAAACACCTACTTCAGTTGGGTGTGATATTATGGTAGGTTCTTTGATTAAAAATTTAGGTGGTGGAATTGCTCCTAATGGTGCTTATGTTGCAGGGCGAAGTGATTTAGTTTCACTAGTTGCAGAACGATTAACTGTCCCTGGACAAGGTATGGAAGTTGGGCCTAGTATGGATATGAATAAAAAAATAGTTCAAGGATTATATATGGCTCCTTCGGTTGTAGCATCTAGTATTAAAACCGTAGTTTTTGCTAGTTGCTTATTAGAAGAATTAGGATATAATGTTGAACCTAAATTTAATGAAGAAAGAGCGGATATTGTTGAAAGTATTATTTTTAATAATCCGGATAAATTAATTGGCTTTGTTCAAGGTATTCAAGAAAAATCAGCGGTTGATAGTTTTTCAAAACCAATACCTACGGATATGCCAGGGTATGATAGTAAAATAATTATGGCTAGTGGTAGTTTTACTCAAGGTAGTTCAATTGAAATATCATGTGATGGTCCAATTAGAGAACCATATATTGCTTATTTACAAGGATCAATTACTTATCAATATGGTCGTCTTGCGATAATCACTGCAGTAAGGAATTTAGAAAATGAAGAAAGATAAATTAGATATTATTTATGAAGATAAAGACCTTATTGTCGTTAATAAGCCAACACATTTACTGACAATAAGTACAGATAATGAAAAAGAAAGAACTTTGTTTCATAAGGTATATTTATATCTTAAAAAGAAAAATAAAAATAATAAAGTATTTGTAGTTCATCGTCTAGATAAAGATACTAGTGGATTAATTGTTTTTGCTAAAAGTGAAATGGTTAAGAAAAAACTACAAAATAATTGGGATAAAAGTATTCGAAATTATGTGGCAGTTGTTAACGGAAATCCCAAAAAAGAAAAGGATACTTTAAGAAGTTATTTAAAAGAAACAAAGACATTACTTGTTTATAGTACAAAAGATAAAGATGGTGAACTAGCTATTACTAATTATCAAAAAGTAATGACAAATAATGAATATAGTCTTTTATCAATAAATATTAAAACAGGTAAGAAAAATCAAATTAGAGTACAATTAAGTGATATTGGTCATTCAATTGTTGGTGATAAGAAATATGGTTTTAAGAAAGATCCTTTGCGAAGGCTTTGTTTACATGCTAATTATTTAGAATTTATTCATCCTATAACAAATAAAAAAATGGCTTTTGATATTGATATACCTAAATCTTTTATTTCAATATGTCAGATTATCGAAAAATAGAGGCTTAAATTATTTTAAACTAGAATAGTTTACAAAATCTATTTTTTTTAATAATCACTCTGGAAGAAAGTATGTATAATGAAAAATGTTGATTTTCTTGGTGAAATTAAGTATATCTATGAACATATATATCATCAATTATAGTAAAAAAATAACTTTGATATTTTGATGCACTTGATAAATTGGTGTTTCTTATGAATATTATGTAAAATATGATGATGAAAATATGCTGTTAGGAATTTATAAAGGTAATTAATTTGCTAGAAAAACATAATTATAATTTACATATTTATGATAATTATGACATTTTATATCATAAAAATAAGGTGAAAATAAGGTATTAATTAAAGTTAAATAATAAAACTTGACAAACTATTAAATCATATTATAATAATATTGATTGAATTAAGGAGTAATTATGGGTGTAATTGTTGGAAAAATTGTTTTAACAGGTGGTCCTTGTGCTGGAAAGACTAGTACCATTTCAAGAATAGAAGAACATTTATTAGAAAAAGGATATCATGTATTAGTTTTAAATGAATGTGCGACAGAAACTATTAAAAGTGGTATTAGACCTTTTGGTGAAGGTGCAGTTAGTGTTTATGATTTTCAAAATGAAATATTAAATTTACAATTATATAAAGAAAAAAGATTTAATGAAATAGTTTCGAAAATGCCAAAAGATACAAAATGTATTTTAATATCTGATCGTGGTGTTATTGATAATAAAGCCTATTTAGGACAAGAATTATTTGATAAATTATTAGAACAAAATAATGTTATTGAGAGTGAATTAATTAAAGAATATGATATGGTTATTCATATGATTACTGTTGCTAGTGATATTAAAAATAGATATTCTAATAGTAATAATACAGCAAGATTTGAAGATGCTGATGAAGCGATAGATTTAGATAGAAGAACTAGTGAAGCTTGGTGTAATCATCCTAATTTAAAAGTAGTTCCAGTAACAGATGTACTAGAAGAAAAAATTTCAATTGTTTTAAATTATGTTGATGATTTACTAGCGAAAATTCAAAATAACTGAAATAAAATATTTCTTTGTTAAATAGTGTTGGTGAATATCAAGTTGATATGAAGAAATTTATTTTAGGATGATTAATCATCCTTTTATAATGCTTTTAATTAAGAAGATTCTAAATATAAAACGATTAAAACTTATCTAAAAGCGATTCTTTTTAAGAATTTAATTAAATTATTTATTCCTTCTTCAAATGAGTTTTTGATATATTTAATAAGTTAAATATTATTAGGTATGTAGTCACTATAGGATTACATATCTTTTTATAAGTAAAAATAGTGTCGTGATTTTTCTGAACTGAACCCCAAAAGTTGGACAGTTTATTATAGAATTAAAAATTATCAGCAATTTGTGTGTTTTTTATTCGTGGAAATAAATCACATCAGCAATTGCTCGTGAATTACCTGTAATAACGGTTGAGGTACTATTTTTATCTTTATAAATTAAAGATGTAGAACCACCGCCATCTAAATTGAATCCCGTTTTACAACCAAGACTAATCATATAATTAGCGAGTTCTGAAAAACTGAAACCATTTCGTGAAGAATTATAGATATCAGTTATAAAAACAAAATTATTTTTATCAATTTGACAAAATCCTTGACGAATATTTTTAGAAGTATCGGTGCTATTTTTTTTAGAGTTATAAACTAATACTGGCGAAAAAGAGAAAGTATTTAAAACACCATCATCAATTATTTTTTTTGATAAATTAACATTATATGCTAAATTGGTACCTTTTTGATAACTATAATACTCTAAATTACCATCTTTTTTTAAGCCATAGGTTTTATAACTTGTTGATGGAATAGTTGATGTGGCAAAATCTCTTAAAACCTTACCATTTGCAATAACTAAAGGACTACCTCCAGTTAAATTCCATTTTTTATTAGCATTATAAAATGATTGACCCCATACACCATTTTTTACAAAACCACTAGCATTAACCCCAACTACTAATTTATCAGATAATTGATTTTGTGAAATAGCATTATTAATTAGTGTCTTAGCAGTAGATAGTTCACCACCAAATTTATTCGGTACTTGTAATTTGAATTGATTATAAGCATCCTTAACCCAAATATGAGTAACGTAATAATCAGTTCTACTTGTTCTATTGATTTTTTCAAGCCATACTTTTATGGTATCAGTATTAGTTTTTTGAATAATATTTTCATTTCCTTTAGGTGTAATTTCTTTATAATAAGAACTACAATTTATTGATACTTGATTATTAGCTTTATCAAAAACGGTTAATGTTCCATTTTCTATTGGTTGATTAACAACGTAAGTTGTAGGATTAATTTCCACATCATTAATTTTATATATTTTTATATCATCACTTTTGGTATCAATAATGTATGTTGTTTTATTGTTACTAATTACAGAATTACATGAATTAATAATTGGTGCAACTTTATCAATGTTATTTATTTCAACAATATATTCTTCATAATTATTTTCAGTGTCATAAACAATAAATTTATAATTATCATTTTGTGAAATTTTATAATCAATAGTTGATTGACTTATAATGGTATTATCAGGAGATAATATATGAGAAAAATTAGGAATATTGCTTGAAAAAGAAATAGTT
>JAZULI010000151.1:0-3237 GCA_045603025.1 Bacilli bacterium | reverse complement strand
CTTCAATAAGTTTTAATTGATGAAAAATAGCATTACGACTAATACTATATTTTTCACCAATTTCCCCATACGATAAATTATTAAAATAATACTCCTTAAAATATACTTGTTGCTTTTCAGTTAATAATTCACCATATAAATCAAATAAATCATTTAAATAAAACATCTTTTCCATTACATCATATCCTTAAATAATCCATATATATAATTTTCTATATCAAATGGAATTAAATCATTTATACCTTCACCAAGACCAACATATTTAACAGGAATTCCTAAACTTTCTTTAATTGCTAAAACTATCCCACCTTTAGCTGTTCCATCTAATTTTGATAAAACAATTCCTGAAATATTCGTTATATCCTTAAAATTCTTCGCTTGACTGATACCATTTTGCCCCGTTGTAGCATCAATAACTAAAAGAGTCTCATGAGGAGCATTAGGGATTAAATTATTAATTACCTTATTAATTTTTTCTAGTTCATGCATTAAATTAACTTTATTTTGTAATCTTCCGGCCGTATCTACTAACAAAACATCTAAATTATCATTAAGGGCTTTATTAATACCTTCATAAATAACACTAGCTGGATCTGCCCCTTCGACTTTTTCATAAAAACTACAATTAACTCTTTTACTCCATTCTCTTAATTGTTCAATGGCACCTGCTCTAAAAGTATCACCAGCAACCATTCCAACTTTCCTACCTTCATTTTTAATTTTATTAGCAAGTTTCCCAATAGTAGTTGTTTTACCAGTACCATTAACACCTACAAATAAAATAATCGTTAAGCCGTCAGGATTATAATTTATTTTAGTAGTCAAGATATTATCATTAACATAAATAATAAATAATTCATCAACAATAACTTCTTTTAAATAATTAACATCGGAAATATTTTCCTTTTTAATTCTATCACGCAAACGATCCATAAAATTAATAACTGTATTAACCCCAATATCTGCCGTTATTAAAATATCTTCTAACTCTTCTAAATATTCTTCTGTAATTTTGTGATATTTATTTGTTAAATTAATTAATTTTGAAACAAAATTATCTCTTGATTTTGAAAGACCTTCTTCATATTTCGAAACTTCTTTAATATCCTTTGTTTCAATTACTTCATCCTTTTTCTTAAATAAATTTTTTATATTATTAAAAATCCCCATAAATCCTCCACTTAGGCTCACATTATTTATTTTATCATTTATTTCTACTTGCAACAAGTTTTTTATATTTATTTACAATATAATTAGCAATATCATCTTCCTTATTTAAAAGATTACCTTCAATTATTTGATATTCTAAATCTAAATAAATCTCATTAATAAAATAATCAGGTTTTCGATTAAGAATTTCACATATTTTTAAAGCATCAATATCAATTTCATCTCTTGTTTGAATAGGAAGACTTTGATAAATTTCACTAATTTTCTTTTTACTTAGTCCTTTATTTAAACCAGCTAAAACATTAACATATAATCCATATTTATATAAAACATGTCTATCTAAATTATCAAGATTATATACTAAATTTATTTTTTTTATTAAATCCTTTTCAGAATTAGTAAAATTATAAGCATCGGTATTAATCATTGCCCATATTCCGATTAAGTCACTATAATCTTTAACACGATCAATATTATTAATTTCAAGGATTTCTAATAAATCAAATTCTTTTAATAATTTAATACCTTTTTTAGCATTAGTACTAGCAAAAATATGATCAAGTTCATACTTTTTTCGTTCATATGATAAATTTTTTAAAAGATGTTTATTCTTTTCAATGGCTTTTTTAATTCCACTACTTAATGTAAAACTAAGAGTTGTTGCAAATCTAATCGCTCTTAATATTCGCAAAATATCATCATTAAATGATTTATCACTATCCATTACTGTTTTAATTATGCCATTTTCTAAATCATTAACTCCATTTAATAAATCAATTATCTTACCATCTTTATCCATACAAATCGTATTAATGGTAAAATCTCTTCTTAATAAATCAGTTTTTAAATCATTTACATATTCAATCTTATCTGGATGACGATTATCATAATAATTTGCTTCCTTCCGATAAGTTGTAATTTCAAAACGAACATTTTTATATATTAAAGATACTGAACCATAATTTTTTTTCGTAATTTTAATATCCGGAAAAATATTTTTAAGTTCCATTGGTGTAGCATTTGTTGTTAAATCTATATCATTTGAATTAATATTTAAAAGCATATCCCGAACATATCCCCCTACGGCATACGCTTCATATCCATATTCATAAATTTTATTTAAGATTTCAAGAGTTATTTTTTTCATAAATCCTCCACTATAATAATATTAAAACTAAACTATTTAGTCAATAAAAACTATAGAAAAAAAGAACCAATTGATTCTTTTAGTTAACTGATTCTTTTAATTGAGTTCCAGCTTTAAATGTAACAGCGTTACGTGCAGGGATTTTAACAGTAGCACCAGTTTGAGGGTTGCGTCCTTCACGTGCTTCTCTTCTTGATACTGCAAATGTACCGAATCCTACTAGTGGTACTCTATTTCCAGCTTTTAATGCACATGTAATAGTTTCGAATGTAGCTTCGATAGCTCTAGCAGCGTCAGCTTTTGTTAATCCAGCTTTAGTAGCAACTGCTTCTACTAATTCACTTTTTTTCATTGTATCCTCCTTCTTAGAATAAACTTATTAAGCACATTGGCTTACATATATAAATTAGCACACTTTTAATAAGCAAATCAACCTTTTTAACACTTTTTTTACTTTTTGACAGACTTTTGACTATTATTAGGCTTTTTATTACTTTTACTTTTAGAAGAACTACTCTTTTTATCATTTTCCTTTTCTATTTTTACATTATTATTAATATCATTATCAAGACACTCTTTTTCCTTTAATAAATAAAACATTATAGTTATTATAAAAGTCATTAAACAGGATATTATTAAGTGACACTTAATAATATCTAAAACTATTTTTAAACCAAAACCATAATTAATAATCGGAATAGTTATTAATCCATATAGGCTAATCCCTATTAAAAGAGATAAAGATAATCCTAGAAAACTACTAATACCTTTAAAATAATTATAAATATATTCTAGAATAATAGTTGATATAATTAACGCAATTAGATTTATTATTATATAAATTTCATTAATCTTAAATACTACATTGATATAACTAGCAAAATCGGGAATAATAGTTTGAGAACTTAATTTAGTTACAC
>JAZULI010000150.1:0-3218 GCA_045603025.1 Bacilli bacterium | reverse complement strand
TATGAATAGTATTAAAGGTGATAATAAGATAGTTAATAATAATTATCATTATCCTAAAATAGAAATTAATAATCGAAGTTATCTTGGAATAATTAATATTAATGATATATCATTACCAGTATTAAGTGAATGTCATAAATTTTTTTTAGGGAATACTTCATCATGCCGTTATTATCAAAAAGATTCATTAATAATTATGGGGACTAATTTAAAAGATAGTTTTTATAATTATAATCAATATGAAATTTTTGATGTAATTGAATTTTATGATAATTTATATCATGTTTTTGAATATGAAATTAAGGATATTAAGAGAATAAAGAGTTTAAAAAAATTATCTAAAATAAAGAGTGATTTTATGTTAATAATAAAGGATTATTATGATTTAGAATATGTGGTATTTGTAGGGTAGAAAGACTTTTTTATTTTTAAAAGATTATACTAGACAAAAAATAACATATTTTTTAAATTAGATATAATAATATAAAAATGTAATATAAAAAGTAGATGATAAGGGAGGTTCGAATATTGATAGAAAGAAGCAATTTTAAAGTAAGTCTTCAATGTTTATTGTTTGATGACGAAGAAAGGATTTTGCTCTTAAAAAGAACAAATACTTCTTATGCGAATAATATGTATTCACTACCTGGTGGTCATTTAGAAAAGAATGAAACAATTGTTGATGGAATGATTAGGGAGTTAGAAGAAGAAGTTGGGGTCTTATTAAGTTATAAGGATTTAGAATTAATTAAAGTAATTAATCGAAGGATTAATAATAATAATTATATTGATTTTATTTTTAAAGCATCATTAAAAGGAAAAGCAGTTGAGAATAGAGAAAAAGACTTATGTAGTCGAATGATTTTTCGCGAAGTAGATAACATACCAAAAAGTAGTTTGCCAGTAGTTAAAAAAATAATGGAAAATAGTGACTTTTTTGTTTTTATGGAGGAATAATATGATTAAAGAAACGGAAGCAAAAATACTGTATGATACAGAAAATGATGTATATTCTTTTAGATTATCTGCACCATTATCAGTTTGTTGGCAAGTAACTAGAAAATGTAATTTAAATTGTTTATATTGTTTATCTAATTCTAGTAAGGAAGCTGAATATGGTTTAACAACTGATGAGGCTCTTCAATTAATTGATGGTTTAGGTCGTATTGGAGTAAATCGTCTCGATTTTACTGGTGGAGAACCTTTAATGAGAAAAGATTTGGGTATTTTAATTGATCGTGCTAAACAAAATAATATAAATACAATTGTTACGACTAATGCTTTACTACTCAATCAAGAGAATTTAGAAGTATTAAAAAAAGCAGATTTAGTCCAAGTAAGTATTGATGGTTCAGAGGAAATTCATAATTATCAAAGAAATGCTAATGTATTTGAAAAAATGTTAATGAACATAAAAATATTACAAAATAATGGATGTAAAATTCGTTTAAATAGTTTTATTTTTAATAGTAACAAAGAATATGTTGATTATTTAATGGATTTATCTAAAAAACTTGGGGTCTTTTCTCATTTATTTATTATATTTACTCCTCAAGGTCGTGGGAGAGAACATACGGAAGAGATTATATCAACTGATGAAGTAGAAGAAATTAAACAAAAAATTCTTGATAGAAAAGAAGCAGAAGGACGGAATATAAGATTATATGATTATAGTGAATATATGCATTCTTGTGTTTTACTGACTCCGAAGGGTGATGTTGTATCGCAAGGGTTTTATGAGGAAGATTCAATTAATGTTGGAAATGTTTTTGATTCGCCAGTAGAAGAATTGTTTCAAGATGATAATTTTTCTCATTTTACTCATGTTTTGCATTATTTACAAAGGAGGAATAAGTAATGGAAAAAGTAAAGAATGTAGATAATACCTTGCTTTCAAATGGTGTTATAATTGATGATAAATTTTATCCTAAAAAGAATTTGCCTTCAGGGACATTACGAATTATCTTAACAACAGCGTGTAATTTTAAATGCGTTTATTGTTTTAATGAAGGAGAAGTAGATAAAAAAATAAGGATTCAATCGATTGATAAATTAAAAAAAATAATTGAGATATCGCAAAATTTTGGAATAAATTCAATAAAATTGACAGGTGGTGAACCACTTTTATATCCACATATCGAAGAATTATTAGCCTTTTTACAAGAAAAAAATATTGGATATTATGATTTAACTACTAATATATCTTTATTAAATGATGAAACAATTAATATGTTAAATAAATATAATGTTTCTTCCTTAACTCTAAGTTTAAATACATTAGAAAAAGATAAATATTGTTATTTAAGTGGAACTAATCACTATGAAACTGTTATGGATAATCTTTCGAATACTTTAGAAAATTTTAAGGGCAAACTACGAATAAATTGTATTGTTTTTGATGAAAATTATAATAGTCAAGATTATTTAAATATTTTAAAATTGTGTCAGGAAAATAATATTGGCTTACGCTTTGTAGAACCAAGTTATGTTGAAGGATTTCCGATAACTTATACTAAACAAAAATTTAATATTTTAATTGATGAGTTAAGAAATAATGCAACTAATGTTATTAAATCAGATTGTGAATCGGTTGAATATTTGTTTTTTGGTGATTGGTATTTAACAGTAATGCATAGTCTTTGTGATAATAAAATATGTTCTGCTTGTAGAGATTATATGTATTTGAGAGTAACTAGTGATGATAAATTAAAACCATGTTTGAAAAGAAGAGATACTGAAGTGGATATTAATTTTTCAAGTGATGAAACTATTGGTAAATCATTTGTTAAAGCGATAAATAATATGGGTAGAGGAATTTATGAGAAAGGTTGATGGTCTAAATTATTTAAAAGATTATGAATTTCCAATGGTTGAGTTATTAAAATTTGAAGACTTAGTTAATAATCACCAATTATTAGAAGATGGAATTAGTGTTAGATTATCAAGAAAAAAAGTTGGGAATAATATTGATGTATATTTAGAATCAATCCATAATATTCATAATTTAGAAATCATTAGAGAATTTATTAATAATTATAAGGAAAATTATAATATTATAATTCATAAAACTGTAAACCCAGAATTAATAGGAACAATATCAAAATATAATAATGCATTTATTGATATTATTGCTATCGAATTGTATGAAAATTTTGATGATAGAAATCATGGTAATGTTAAATATGAAGCTAGGATTGAAATGATTGATGATCGTATAA
>JAZULI010000149.1:0-6807 GCA_045603025.1 Bacilli bacterium | reverse complement strand
TTTAAATCATTTTTATTTTTGTCAGGATGATACTTTTTAATTAATTTTCTTAAATTTCTTTTTACTCTATCATCATAAACACCATTAAATTCAATAATCTTATAAATATCATCCTTCGTCATAAATACCTCAAATTATTATTTAGTTATTTCTTTTATTGCATTAATTAATTGATAATCATTATTTGTACCATCAATTACATTCTCAATCACAATATCTGGTATAACTCCTTTTGAATCAATTGAATTTCCATTGGGTGTTAACCATTCTTGAAATGTATATTTAATTTTAGCACCATTAGATAAATCATAAGCTTTTTGCACTTTACCTTTACCATACGTTTTAGTTCCTATAACTAATCCTTGATAATTTTCTTTAATTGCAGAAGCTAAAACCTCACTTGCTGAAGCACTTGAACCATTAGTCAAAATATAAATTGGATAATTACGTTTTTCCTTCGTTCTATCTTTAACTTTTTCAATATTCCCTTTTGTACTTAATTGATAAATTATGCTCCCTTTTTCTGTAAATAGTGAAATTATATCTGTAACGGTTGTTAAATAGCCACCAGTATTGTTTCTAACATCAATTAATAAAGTATCAAAACCTTCTTCCTCTAACATTTTAAGTTTTTTACTAAACTGTTCTGACGTATTACTGGCAAAAATTGATATTTTTATATAACCAACATTTTTACCATTTTCTTCATATATTTTAGTTTCAACGCTTTCAATATCAACTTTTCCACGTTTTATAGAAAAATCAATCTCTTCATCGTTACGTTTTACTTTAAATTTAACTAATGTTCCTGACTTACCTTTTACCTTATTAGAAATTTCGGAAGTAGTTAACCCTTCAACACTCTCACCCTCTACCTCTAGTAAAACATCACCAGTTTTAAGACCGGCAATATGAGCAGGACTATTTTCAAAAACTCTGCCAAAAGATATAATCTTAGTATCATAACTATAATTTATTTCAGCACCAATCCCACTATATTCACCTTCTACCTCTTCATTAAATCCTTGAGCAATTTCAGAATTCATATATGTTGCATATGGATCACCTAAATATCCTATCATTCCCTCAATTCCAGACTGTAGTAAATCATTCGCATCAACATCTTCATAATATGTATCTAAAATATCTTGATAAGTATCCACAAATTCATTTAAAGAATCAGAAATATCGCTACTAAATGTTCCTTTACCAAACATTATTACCCCACCTATCAACATTCCAAAAATAAATGTAATAAGCATTATGAAAACAACCTCTTGAACATTAAATTTAGTCTTATTGTTAGCAATTGTTTTATGGTAATACTTTTTCATAATACTAAATTTATTTCTAAAAAATTCAAGAAAGTTATTCTTCCTTTTATTGTTTTTTTCCAATTTACTTTTATTAAACAAACCCATAAATACCTCACAATTACATATATTATTATGATATCATAAATTGTTATTTTAATAAATTATTTTATGTAAATATTTTCATTGATATAATTTCTTTTTTTAAGTATAATATTTTTGAGGACGTGATAAAATGGAAATTGTTACTTTACAAAAAGACCAATTTGATAAATTGGCTAAAAATAATAAATATGAAAGTTATTTTCAAACATCAAATTATGCAGAGTTTGAATTAAACAATGGATATAATGTTCACTATCTAGGATTTATTGATAATAATAAAAATTTAATTGGTGGAGCGATGTGTTTATATAAAAATCTGTTTTGGCAATACAATTATGCTTATATACCAAGAGGTTTATTAATTGATTATGGTGATACTAAATTAGTTGATAAAATTACATCTAACTTAAAAAAATTATTACATAAGCAAAACTTTGTATTTATTAAAATAGATCCACCGATAATTCTTAATGAATATAATAAAGATGGAAAAATATTATATACAAATAATTCATCAAAAGAAATATTGAATACTTTATCTCGTAATAATTATCACCATCTAGGATTTAATTTATATTATGAAACTAAATTACCAAGATGGAATTTAATTATAAAATTGAATAAAGATGTTAAATCACTATACGATAACTTTGATGAGGATATAAAAGAAAGCATTAAAAATGCAAGTCGAAATGCCATTACTATTAACAAAGATACTTCAGGGGATATTGATAAATTCTATGAAATTGTAAAAAACACCTATGGACGTGTTGGGAAGAATTATTTCAAAAATTTATATAATGCTTTTTCTAAAGATAATAAAATTGATATTTTTTATGCAGTTTTAGATTCACAACAATTTGTTACTAATTCTAGCAAAGATTATGCTATAGAAGAAGAAAAAAATCGTAATTTAGCTAATCTTATCTCTGGAAGAGATTCACATAAATATAATATTGAAAAAGTTATATCGGATAAAATGATTTCTGATAAAAATTTACATAAATACAAAAAGAATATTGTTACTTCAACCGAATTTTTAAAAAAATATCCTAATAATAAAATTTTAGCAGCTAGTTTTGTCATTAGACATGAAACTGGAGCAGATTGCCTAATTTTATATGAAGAACCTGGATCTGAATCATGTAATGGAAATAATTTATTAATTTATGAAATGATAAAAGAGTATTCCAATTTAAACTTAAAATATTTGAATTTAGGACCTGCAACAGGTAATTTCGATAAAAAAAATATTAATTATAGAAAAATGATTAATAAATTAGGATTTAATACTATAATTACCGAATACATTGGGGAATTTAACCTAATTATTAATCCTATAATGTATAAAATATATGAACATAAAAAGAAAAAGAAAAAATAATTGAAGAAATCAATTATTTTTTTTATCCCATTACTTGTCCCCCATTATTATGTAATACTTGACCAGTTACATAACTTGAATCATCTGATGCCAAAAAAACAAAGGTTGGGGCTAATTCATATGGCATGGCACCTCTTGCCATAGCAGCATCGGCACCTAATGATGGAATTTTTTCTTTAACCCAACATGCAGGTTGTAATGGTGTCCAAAAAAATCCCGGGGCTATCGCATTAACACGTATATTTTTTAAAGCTAAATTTCTAGCTAATGCTCTAGTAAAACCAACAATTGCCCCTTTAGTCGTTACATAATCAATTAATTGTGGATCACCATAAAAAGTAGTTACTGATGACAAATTAATAATTGATGCACCAGGTTTTAAATATGGTAATACTTCTCTCGTTAAATAAAACATCCCATAAACATTAACCTTCATCGTTTTATCAAATTGTTCATCTGAAATACATTCTAGAGTATCTTGTTGATATTGAACACCAGCATTGTTAACTAAAACATCAATTTTACCAAAACGTTTAAGTGTCTCTGAAACAATTCGTTTTGAAAACTCTTTTGATGCAATATCACCAGATAATAAAAGACATTCTCCACCTAAACCTTCAAGATAATTTTTAGTTTCTAAGGCATCCTTATTTTCATCATAATAAGGAATAACAACCTTAGCTCCTTCTTTTACAAACGCAACAGCAGCAGCTCTACCTAAGCCACTATCACCACCTGTAATAATAGCAACCTTGCCTTTCAATTTCCCACTACCTTTGTAGTTAGGATTATCAAATACTGGTAATGGATGCATTAAATATTCCATTCCAGGTTGATCTTTTTGCGATTGTTCAGGAGCCATTATTCGATATTTAACAGATTTAATTCCATATTCATTACCATATTTATAATACTGATTACCAAAATGATAATCAAAATCCATATTTTCACCTCTTTATAATATATGAAAATATGGATATAAATATCATTAATTATTCAATTTCATTGTCTACAATCACGGTTTTTATATCATTATCAATGAAATTAATCAAAATCATTATTAAAGACAAAATTAAAACTATTATTATCAAACACCTTTTCACAAACATCACCAATATTATTATAAATAATGATTATGAAATATATATGTAATAAAAATGAAATTATTTAAATATTCCTGGGACTAAATTATTAATACCACTTTCAATTTGATCTGGAATATAATTTGTAACATAATCATAACAATACCAAAGAGCATAAATTACTGCTCCCCATAATAATAATTGAATTACAATTTTAATTCCTTTAAAAGCATTTCTTCGTCGTTCACGATTTTCTAAAACTGATATTCTCTTACTTAAAACCTTAATTTCAGTTTTTAATTTTTCTACTTCTTCCATCTTTATCTCCTACTTCCTATTTTCATTCCATATTTTACAACAGTCTCATTACCATTTTGTGAATTAATTAAAATATCCGCATCAAAATTAACTATTCCATCTTTAATAAATAACAAAATAGTCGAACCGCCAAACTCAAAGTATCCTTTTTCTTCACCCTTTTTAAATTCAATAATATCCTTATTATTAACAATTTTACCAACAAGTAAAGCCCCTACTTCTACTTGAATAATCTTATCAAAATTTTTTGTTTCTAATAAACACCATTCTCTTGCATTACGGGCAAAAACCTTTTCATGTTCATAAACTATTGGTTGAACTGTATGTAATATTCCTGGAATATAGTGATATATACTTCTACTTCCATCATCGATATAGCAATAACGATGATAATCATTTACATCTAAACGAAATATTAATAAATATCCATCTTTATATTCAGAAATAATTTCATCATTAATTATTTCATCTAATTTATAAATAGAATTTTTAATTTTAAAACTATTATGCTTATCAATTTTTAAAATCATTAATTTAGAATCACAAGGACTAATAAAAACATTGTTTTCCTTATTAACATTTAAATATTCATCACGATATTTTCGAGTAAAAAATTTATTATAACTGTCATAATTTATATCTACGAACTTACTCATATCAATACTTTTCTTTTTAATAAAGTGATTCTTGATAAATATTGAAAACCGACCATTAAGAAAACAACCAACTACTTTAGCAAACACACGATTAGCAATTAATTTAAGAATTAAACGACCAACCAATGTATTATATAAAAATCTAACTAACCAAGAATGTTTTATTATTTCTTCTATTTTAGTATCACGATATACTACTTTCATAAACAACTAACCTCACATATATTATAGTTTTTTCTACAATTATTTGCAAGTTTTATTCTAGATAATAGTCTAATGATATATGCCAAATAAGATTAAATGCATAAAATATTTTAGAAAATGGAGATAACAATGGAAAATATTTTATTAGAAATTAAAGATTTAAAAAAGATATATCATAATTTAAATGAAGAAGTTTTAGCAATTGATAATCTTAATTTTAATGTATATGAAAATGAAATAGTTGCAATTGTAGGTCCCAGTGGTTGTGGTAAATCAACTTTATTATCGATTCTTGCAAATTTAGAAAATAAAAGTGATGGAAAAATTATCTTTCATAAAGATAACAATATTGGCTATATGCTACAAAATGATTCCTTATTTCCTTGGAGAAATATTCTAAATAATTGTCTTATTGGATTAGAAATAAAAAAAGAATTAAATAATAAAAATACTAATTATGTAAATAAATTATTAGACAAATATGGATTAGAAGATTTTAAGAAAAGTTTTCCTAAAAATTTATCAGGTGGTATGAAGCAAAGAGTAGCCTTAATCAGAACTTTAGCAACAAATCCTACTCTACTATTATTAGATGAACCATATTCAGCATTAGATTATCAAACAAGATTAGCATTATCTAATGATTTACATAAGATTATAAAACAAGAAAATAAAACAGCAATTATGATTACACACGATATCGCCGAAGCAATAAGTTTGGCTGATCGTATTATTGTCTTAACTAAAAGACCATGTAAAGTCAAAAAAATATATAAAATAGAATTAGAAAATAAAAGAACTCCTATTGAAAATCGTAAAGATCCCAAATTCAATTATTATTATGATAAGATATGGAGGGATTTAGATGTCCACATTTAGTCAAGAACATATTGAATATTTAAAAAAAAGAAAAAAAGAAAAAAGAAATATTCTTATAACACAAATATCAATAATTACTATAATTTTAGTTATTTGGGAATTATTAGCACAATTAGAAATAATTAATACATTTCTTTATAGTTGTCCATCAAATATGGTAAAAACAATTATTAATTTATTCAAAAGTAATTCATTATTTAGTCATATTTATATTACAACATATGAAACTATAATAAGTTTTATAATTGCATTTATAATTGGATTAGTGGTAGCTATTATACTATGGTGGAATAAATTTTTATCTAAAGTATTTGAACCATATCTAACAATTATAAATTCATTACCAAAGGTTGCACTAGGACCACTAATTATAATTTGGGTAGGCGCTAGTATGAATTCAATTATAGTTATGAGTTTAATGATATCATTAATAATAACCTGTATTAATTTATATAATAGTTTTGAAAATACAGATACTAATTACATAACACTATTAAAAACCTTTAATGCAAGTAAAAAAGATATCTTTATTAAGGTAATTTTTCCAAGCAATAAATTAAATATCATTAATGCAATGAAGATTAATATGAGTATGAATTTCATTGGTGTTATTATGGGAGAATTATTAGTTAGCAAAGAAGGTCTTGGATATTTAATTATGTATGGTTCTCAAATATTTAATTTAAGTCTTGTTATGGGTGGAGTTATATTGTTAGCGATAGTCGCAACTATAATGTATTATGCTGTTTATACAATAGAAAAACTAGTTATTAAAAACTAGTTTTTTAACTTGTCCATTTATGGAATTAAGGTGACGCGGAAAGCATAATCATAATCAGTTGGTGATCCATTAGTACTACTCGAAC